>JAAYHO010000243.1 GCA_012735335.1 Gammaproteobacteria bacterium | reverse complement strand
GACAGGACGTACCTCTCATGCAACTGAAAAACACTAATACCCGCTACGGACTGGTCGCCATCTCCCTGCACTGGCTGGTGGCGCTGACGGTGATCGGGCTGGCCATTCTGGGCCTGTGGATGGTGGATCTGAGCTACTACAGCCCCTACTACCGCAGCGGTCCCTTCTGGCACAAGAGTATCGGTCTGGCGCTGTTTGCCGTGCTGGTGTTTCGCCTGTTGTGGCGCGCTTTCAACCCGCGGCCGCAGCATCTGCCCAACCACAAGCGCTGGGAGATCGGCGCCGCCGGGGTGGCACATGCTCTGCTATACCTGATGCTGCTGGTGATCGTGATCAGTGGTTATCTGATCTCCACCGCAACCGGACAGGGCATCAGCTTCTTCGGCTGGTTTGAAGTGCCGGCCCTGTTGACCGGCCTGCCGCAACAGGCGGACCGGGCAGGGCTGGTGCATTACTGGGTGGCAATAGCAGTACTGGGTCTGGCGGCGCTGCACGCACTGGGCGCCTTGAAACACCACTTTATCGATCGGGACGACACGCTGCGCCGGATGCTGGGCATGCGGGCTCGTCAAACAACTGGAAAACAGGAGTAATACACATGAAAAAGACGTTTGCTGGTATCGCATTGGGTGGCTTGATGCTTGTCTCTGGTTCACTGCTGGCCGCTGACTACGCGATCGACAAGGAAGGCCAGCACGCCTTCATCAACTTCAACACCGGCCACATGGGCTTCAGCGTACTGCACGGCCGCTTCAACGACTTCGACGGTACCTTCAGCTGGGATGCCGACAAGCCGGAAGCCAGCAAGGTTGAAGTGACCATCAACACCGCCAGCGTCGACTCCAACCACGCCGAGCGGGACAAGCACCTGCGCAGCGGTGACTTCCTCAACGTCGACAAGCACCCGCAGGCCACCTTCGTTTCCACCAGCGTGGAAGTGACCGGTGAAAACACCGCCAAGGTTACCGGTGACTTCACCTTCAACGGTGTGACCAAACCGGTAGTCATCGATGCCCAGTTCATCGGTGAAGGCGAAGACCCCTGGGGCGGCTACCGCGCCGGTTTTGTCGGTACCACCAGCTTCAAGCTGGCCGACTACAACGTCTCCATGGATCTTGGGCCGGCCTCTGCAGTGGTCGAGCTGGATCTGACCATTGAGGGTGTGCGTAAGTAAGGCACCCAGTTACAAGAAAGGCGGGCTTCGGCTCGCCTTTTTCGTGTCAGCGGCAAATTTTCATGTCCTTGATTGCGTAAGCGAAGCCGCCTCTGATAGCATCGCAAACAATAATTATTCGCACAAAGTCCGCTATCAGGAGTGATCATGCTGTCAGCTGTTTCCCGTTTTGCCGCTGTGTCAGGGGTTTGCCTGGCGATGATGTTGGGTGCCGGTGCGGTTCAGGCCGAGTCTGTCAGTATTACTCATTCCAGTGGCCAGACCGAGGTGCCGGTGCAGCCGCAGAAGGCCATTGTGCTGGACTGGTCCACTCTGGATACCCTGGCCCAGCTGGGCGTGACCGTGGCGGGTATTCCGTCCTCCAACCCGCCGGAGGTGCTGAAACAGTACCGTGACGGCGAGTTCATCCGTGCTGGTTCGCTGTTCGAGCCGGATCTGGAAGTGCTCAAGAGCACCCAGCCGGATCTGATCATTCTCGGCCGTCGTGCCCAGGGCAAGTACGAGGAAGTGACTGGCTTCGGTACCACCATTGATCTGACTCCCGATCCGAACGACCTGCTGGGCAGCGTCGAGCGCAACACCCTGCTGCTGGGCGAGATCTTCGGCAAGCAGGACAAGGCCGCCGAGCTGGTGGCCCAGCTCAAGGCGTCGGTAGAGGAACTGCGTCAGCTGACCAAGGATCAGGGCGATGGCCTGCTGATCCTGACCACCGGTGGCAAGATGGCTGCCTTCGGCAAGGGGACGCGCTTCGGTCTGATCCATGATGTGTTCGGCGTCGAGCAGGCGGTGGACGAGCTGAAGGCCGGTCGCCATGGCCAGTCGGTGTCCTTCGAGTTCCTGCTGGAAGCCGATCCGGACTGGCTGTTCGTGATGGATCGTGATGCTGCCATCGGCCGTGAAGGCACTGCCGCTGCCGAGCTGATGGACAACGAACTGGTTGCCGCAACCAGCGCTGGCAGTAAGGATCAGATCGTCTACCTGGACCCGGCCAGCTGGTACCTGCTGGATAACAGCGGTATCGGGGTGATGCAGAACAGCGTGAACGAACTGATCAAGGTATTCTCCGCCGCTGCTGCGCGCTGAGTTATTCCTCTCCAGAGAGGGTAGATTCGCGCCACTTTGTTCGCAGGTTGTTCAGGCAGGATGCATGACTGATTCCATCGCTTCATTACCGAGGGCATCCCGTGGGGGTGCCCTTTGGCTGTTTGTGTTGCTGGTACTGGTAGTGGTGCTCGGGCTGTGCAGCCTGAACGTCGGTGCCAGCCGCATGAACCTTCTCAATGTACTGACCGCTGACCCGGATGACCGGGTGTCGAAGATCCTGTTTGCCAGCCGTCTGCCCCGTACCCTGGCGTTGATCCTTGCCGGTGCGGCGCTGGCGGTGGCCGGGGCGATTCTGCAGATGATGGCGCGTAACCGGCTGGTCGATACCTCGACCACCGGGCCCATGGCTGCCGCCGCGCTGGGCATGCTGGTGCTGGCCATTGTGCTGCCGAACGGCTTGCCGCTGTGGGCGCGCTTTCTGGCGGTCAGTACCTTTGCTGCGGGCGGTATTCTGCTGTTTCTCGGTGTGCTGCAACGCATGCCGCTGCGCTCGGCGCTGATCGTACCGCTGGTCGGGCTGGTGATTGCCGGGGTGATCCATGCCGGCAGCGGGCTGGTTGCCCATCACTTCGATCTGTCCCAATCCCTGCGGGCCTGGAACAGCGGGGATTTTTCCGCGGTGCTGCGTGGTCGTTATGAACTGCTGTGGGTTGCCGCCGGGCTGACCGTGGCGGCCATGCTGCTGGCCGATCGGTTTACCGTGATCGGCATGGGCCGCGACTTTGCCACCAATATCGGCGTCAACTACACGCTGCTGATGGCCATCGGTGTGGCGCTGGTGTCGATGATCGTCGGCAGCGTGGTGGTTACCGCTGGGGTGATTCCCTTTATCGGGCTGGTCGCGCCGAACCTGGTGCGGCTGCTGGTCGGTGACAACCTGCGCCGGGCGGTACCCATGGTCGCGTTGCTGGGTGCGGCGCTGCTGCTGGCCGCCGACCTGCTCGGACGGCTGCTGATCCATCCCTACGAAGTGCCGTCTTCCAATCTGCTGTCGATCGCCGGTTGTGCGGTGTTCCTCGCGGTGTTGCTGCATGGGAGGGCGAAATGGTCATGAGTCTCTGGCGTCAACCGGCGGCCCGGGTCGGGTTGCTGGCGGTGGTGGCGCTGCTCTGCGTGATCGGCTTCATGACGCTGAATGTGCAGACTGACTGGGCCTTCATCCTCGAATACCGGGGCAGCCGCCTGCTGGCGTTGCTGCTGACCGCCTGCGCTATCGGTATTTCCACCGTGCTGTTCCAGACCATCACCCACAGCCGCCTGCTGACCCCGGCGCTGATGGGCTTCGATGTGCTCTTCGTGCTGGTCAATACCCTGGTGCTGCTGGTGTGGGGTGGGGCGGAGCTGGCGGCCTGGCCGCCTTCGCTGCGCTTTGCCGTTCAGGTACTGGTGATGGTAGCGGTGGCGCTGCTGGTGTTCCGCCTGCTGTTCTCCGGCTCGGTGCGCAGCCTGCATCTGATGATCCTGCTGGGTATGCTGGCGGGGATGCTGTTCCGCGAGCTGGCTGAATTGGGCGCGCGGGTGCTCGACCCCAGCGAGTTCGGCATCAGTACCGGCGTGCGTCAGGCCAGCTTCAGTCGGGTCAATACCTCATTGCTGTGGGCCTCTGCGGTGGGCTTGGCGGTAGCCGGGCTGTTGCTGCTGCGCTGGCGGCGCTATCTGGATGTGCTGTCGCTGGGCCGGGATATTGCCATCAACCTGGGCGTGGCCCATGGCCGGGTGGTGCTGGGGATCATGGCAGTGGTCGCCATCATGGTCTCAGTGGCTACGGTACTGGTCGGGCCGACCCTGTTCTTCGGCCTGCTGATTGCCAACCTGGCCTACTGGTTTACCGGCACCCAGCGCCATCACTGGACGCTGCCGGCCAGTGTGCTGGCGGGCGTCATCTGTCTGGTCGGTGGTCAGGTACTGCTGGAGCACCTGCTGTCCTCAACCCTGCCGCTGGCCCTGGTGATCGAATTGGCCGGTGGCCTGTTATTCATAGCGCTGCTGTTGCGCGGAGTAAGACAATGATTGAAACCCGTGGAGTATCCAAACGCTACGGCGATACCCTGGTGGTGGACGATGTCAGCCTGAGCATTCCCAAGGGTGGCTTCACTTCCATCATCGGGCCCAACGGTGCGGGCAAATCGACCCTGCTGTCGATGATCAGCCGTCTGACACCGATGAACGCGGGCAGCGTGGTGGTGGACGGCATGGACATCACCCGCACCCCGGGCAATGTGCTGGCCCGCCGCCTGTCGATCCTGCGCCAGGATAACCAGACCAGCCTGCGTCTGAGTGTGCGCGATCTGGTGGCCTTCGGTCGCTTTCCGCATTCTGGCGGGCGGTTGACCGCCGAGGATATGCGGCATGTGGATGAGGCCATGGACTATCTGCGGCTCAACGAATACCGCGACCGGCCTATCGACGAGCTGTCCGGTGGCCAGCGTCAGCGGGCCTATGTGGCCATGGT
>JAAYHO010000242.1 GCA_012735335.1 Gammaproteobacteria bacterium | reverse complement strand
GGGTGCACCATATGTTCACCGTGGGCATTCCCCAGCTGGCCCAGGCGTTCTTCTCCATGGCCAGCATGCTGGTGGCGATTCCCACCGCCATTCAGGTGTTTGCCTGGCTGGCCACCCTGTGGACCGGCCGGGTGGTATGGGGTCTGCCGATGCTGTGGATTCTCGGCTTTCTGATCATCTTCGTTGCCGGTGGGCTGACCGGGGTGATGCTGGCGCTGGTGCCCTTCAACTGGCAGGTGCATGACACTCACTTCGTGGTCGCGCACATGCACTATGTGCTGGTCGGCGGCATGTTGTTCCCGCTGATCGCCGGGCTCTACTACTGGCTGCCCCATGTATCCGGACGCATGCCCTCGGAGCTGCTCGGGCGTTGGGCGTTCTGGCTGGTGTTCATCGGCTTCAACATGACCTTCCTGCTCATGCACCTGACCGGCCTGCTGGGCATGCCCCGGCGCATCTATACCTATCAGGCCGGGCTGGGCTGGGACTGGCTGAACCTGCTGTCTTCGATCGGCGGCTTTGTCATGGCCATCGGCATCGGCATGCTGATCGTCGATTTGCTGCTGCATTTCCGCTTCGGCCGCCTGGCGCCGCGCAATCCGTGGAATGCCGATACCCTGGAATGGGCGGTGGCCATGCCGGTGTCCACCTACAACTTCATCAGCCTGCCGCAGATCCACAGCCGCCATCCGCTGTGGGATCAACGACAGCTGCCCGAACAGCTGGAAAACGGGCAGGGTGGCCTGACCGGGATCCAGGCTGAGCGGCGGGTGACCTGGGGCTCGGATGCGGTGACCGGGCAGGTTCAGGAAATAGTGCATGTGCCCTCCAACTCCTGGATTCCATTGCAGACCGGTGTGCTGCTGGCGATCACCTGTCTGGGGCTGCTGACCAAGTTCTACTGGGTGGCGCTGGCGGCGGCGCTGCTCGGGCTGCTGGTGGTGCTGCGCTGGAGCTGGCACAACGGCGGCCACCCCCACGCTGCGCCATTACGGGCGGATGATCCCCGCTCGCCACCGCTGCATTCACGCACCTGCGACGGGCCGGGGCGCTGGGGCATGCTCTCCACCCTGCTGGCCAATGGTTCGTTGTTCGCCTGTCTGCTGTTTGGCTGGTTCTATTTCTGGACGGTTTCGCCGCAATGGCAGGTGCCGGCTCAGGCACCGCTGGCTGCCATGCCACTGCTGCTCAGCGGGGTTCTGCTGAGCGCCGCGGCGCTGTACTACCGGCGGCTGGTTGCCTGTTTATGCCGGGGGCAGGGGGCCGGACTGGCGACCGGGTTATGGATCTGCGCTGCGCTGGGGCTGGCCCATGCGCTGGCGCTGCTGTGGTTGCTGCTGGCTGCGGATCTGGCACCGCGCAGCCTGGCCCATGATGCGGCGTTGGCGGTGATGCTCGGTTATCTGCTGTTCCACGGGGCGCTGACAGCACTGTTGACCGCGCTGCAGGCACGCCGGGTGCAGCTGGGCTATGTGGGGGTCGAGCTGCCCTACGAGCCGGTGGTGCTGCAGCCGCTGTGGAGCTACAGCCTGGTGGTGTTCTGGATCAGTTTCGCCGCCTTCATTCTCATGCCCATGGCCTGGTAAGGAGTGATCATGCGCCTGTTCCCCCATCACGGCGTCCATCTGATCATCGGCCTGACGGTGTGGTCGGTCTGGTTTGTGGTGCTCTACGGGGGCTTGTCGGTGGGCTGCCAGCTGGCGCCGCCGCTGCTGGCCGAGGGCGCGGTCAACTGGCTGAATATCCTGCTCGGGCTGTCTACCCTGATGGTGGTGGCGGTACTGCTGGCACTGGCCCGGCATCTGTGGCGGCAGCATGCCGGGCATGAGCAGCAGGTTCGGCGTCATATCTGCATGACCGCCGCCGCGTTGTATCTGATATCGGCCTTCGCCACCCTGGCGGTAGCGCTGCCGGTGCTGTTTCTGCCGCCCTGTATCTGAGCAGGAAAGCAGGGGGAACTGTCCGGCCCCTGTGCTACCTAAATCAGAGCAGCACAAGCGCTGCGTTTTCACTCAGCCACAGCAACAGTAAGGGTGCCGCATGACATCATGGATCAAGCCGCTGGCCGGAGCGCTGATGAGCTTTCTGCCCTGGGCGGCGCTGGCCGAGCCCTTCAGCTTTCAGACAGTGATCGACAAGGCCGAACAACTGGCTGGCAGCAACTGGCGGGCTCCGCCGCAGGTGCCGAAATTTCTTCAGGAGCTGAGCTACCACGATTATCAGGGCATGCGCTTCAAGTCCGAGCGCAGCCTGTGGGCTGATGCAGACAGCCCCTTTACCGTCATGCTGACGCCGCCGGGGCTGTTCTACCAGCATGCGGTGGCGTTGAATATCGTCGAAGGGGAACAGAGCGAGCCCCTGGCATTCGACAAGAGCCAGTTCGACTACCCCAACGCCGAACTGGAAAAGCTGATTCCCGCCGATCTCGGCTACGCCGGTTTCCGCCTGACCTTTCCCTTTGCCGATCCGCAGGTGGCCAACCAGTTTCTGGTGTTCGCCGGAGCCAGCTATTACCGGGCGGTTGGTCGGCATAACAACTTCGGTCTGTCCGGGCGGGGCATAGCGGTGAATACCGGTCTGCCCAGCGGCGAGGAATTTCCCTCCTTCATCGAGTTCTGGCTGAAGAAACCCGCGCCCGATGCCACCAGTCTGACCTTCTACGGCCTGCTGGATGGCAAGAGCCTGACTGGCGCCTATGAATTCGAGGTGATACCGGGAGATGAGACGCGGCTCAGGGTCAGCTCGGTGCTGTTCCCCCGTCAGGGTATCGAGCTGCCCGGCGTAGCACCGCTGACCAGCATGTTCTACTACGGCGAGAACACCCAGCGGCCCTACGGCGAGTGGCGCCCGGAGGTGCATGACTCCGACGGGTTGCTGATCCACGACGGTCACAGCAATGAGTGGCTGTGGCGCCCACTGAACAATCCCGCCGCGCTGAGCATGGACTACTACGCCACCGAACAGCTCAAGGGCTTCGGTCTGCTGCAGCGGGATGCGGACTTTCGCAGTTACATGGATGCCGAGGCCGGGTACGGCACCCGGCCCAGCGCCTGGATCGAGCCCCGGGGTGAATGGGGCCGAGGACATGTGGTGCTGACCCAACTGCCGACCCCGGACGAGACTAACGACAATATCGTTGCCTTCTGGACGCCTGAGGAAAAATGGCAGGCCGGGCAGTCCTATCGCCATGCCTATGAGGTGCGCTTCGGCCGCGCGGATCTGGCCCGCAACCCCATGGCACGGGCGCTGGACAGCTTTCTCGGGGATGGTACCCGCATCGGCGGCGGCGCCGCCGACGGGGCGGTCCGGGTCATAGTGGACTTTGCCGGTGGTCCGCTGGATGAGCGCAGTGCCGAGGCCGGCGTCAGCGGCCAGGTCACGGCGCTGGAGGAGGGCGAGGTGCTGGAGCACTTTGTCGAGTATGTGGCCCCGCTCAAGCGCTGGCGGTTGTCCATGCTGGTGCGCCCGGCGGCCAACCGGCCGCTGTCCCTGCGTGCCTTCCTGCATGAGGGCGGGGAGACATTGAGCGAGACCTGGACCTACCAGTTGCTGCCCGGCAGTGACGTCCTGCAGGTGATCAAATGAGGAACCGTGAGCATGCGCGCCACCCGTTCTGAACAGACCCTGCGCCGTCTGTATGCCTGGCTGCGCTGGGACGGCCAGCCGCTGAGCCCGGCGCTGGAGCAGGCGGTATTGCAGGCGCTGGCCGAAGTGGTGGCGGCCGGGGAGGCTGACCTGTTCGGTGCCTGCCTGCGGGAACTGCAGCGCGGCGGCTGGCTGCTTGACGGCGCGGCCAGACAGGCCTGCCCGCTGCCAGCACCACCGCTGCGGCGCAGCAGCATCGGCTACGGGAGCTACTGATGGGCATGGCTCAGTCAGTGACGACCAGCAGCGCACAGCGCTGGCACCGGGCCGCCCTGTTGCGGCGCAGTCTGCTGCTGTTGCTGGTGCTCGGGCAGACTGTGCTGGCCAGCTGGTTCATGCTCAGTATTCTGCCCTACCGGGGCGGTAATGCGCTGGAAGTGGCCATGCTGGTACTGTTTGCCCTGCTGTTCGCATGGATTTCCTTCGGCTTCTGGATAGCGCTGATCGGTTTCACCCTGCGGCGCCTCGGCGGTGATCGCCACTCCCTGCTGCACAGACAGGATGCCGCCGTATTGGCCCAGACCCCGCTGGCCCGCACGGCGATTCTCATGCCCATCTATCACGAGCCCATCGAGCGCAGCCTGGGCGGCCTGAGTGCGGTATACCGCAGTCTGCAGCGTACCGGACAGCTGCAGCACTTCGACTTCTTCATCCTCTCGGACAGCCGCGACCCGGATATCTGGCTGCGGGAGCAAGCCGCCTGGGCGCAGCTGGTGCAGGAGCTGGGGGCGGCGGGGCGGCTGTTCTACCGCCGGCGCCAGGTCAACCTGAACTACAAGAGCGGCAACGTAGCGGACTTCCTGCGCCGCTGGGGGGCGGATTACCAGTACATGGTGGTGCTGGATGCCGACAGCCTGATGGCCGGGGACACCCTGGTGCGTATGGTGCAGCTGATGCAGCGCAACCCGGCGGTGGGTATCCTGCAGACCAGCCCCGAACTGCTCAACGGGCGCTCGCTGTTTGCCCGCATCCAGCAGTTCTCCAGCCAGCTGTATGGCCCGTTGTTCAGCACTGGACTGGCAGCGGTGCAACTGGGCGAGGCGGCCTTCTGGGGGCATAACGCGATATTGCGGGTGCAGCCCTTCATGGCCCATTGCGGGCTGCGCAAACTGCCGGGCTGGGGGCTGTTCCGCGGGCCGATCATGAGCCATGACTTTGTCGAGGCGGCCTATCTGGGTCGCGCCGGGCATGAGGTCTGGTTGGAGCCGGGGCTGTCAGACAGCTGGGAGGAATCGCCGCCCTCGCTGGTGGATGAACTGACCCGGGACCGGCGCTGGGTCAGGGGCAACATGCAGCACCTGTGGCTGCTGTTTGCCAGCCCCGGGCTGCGCCTTGCCCATCGTCTGGCCCTGCTCAATGGCATCATGTCCTACCTGGCCTCACCGCTGTGGCTGGGGTTCCTGGCGCTCACTACCCTGGCGACTACCCAGTAGGTGCTGTGGCCGATCAACTACTTTCCTGATCCGCACCAGCTGCATCCGCTGTGGCCCCAATGGCAGCCGCTGCGGGCATTGGCGCTGGTGCTCTGCACCCTGGCGCTGCTGTTCATTCCCAAGTTCCTCGGACTGGCGGATGCCGCATTCACCGGACGCCTGCCCGGCTTTGGCGGCTGGCGACGCCTGAGCGGCAGCGTGCTGCTGGAAATCCTCGTCTCCGCGCTGCTGGCACCGATCCGCATGCTGGCCCATTCGCGTTATGTGCTCGAAGCGCTGCTGAATATCCGCCTGCGCTGGGCCGGGCAGAACCGCACCAGTGAAACCGGCTGGCTGGAAGCCCTGCTGTATCACGGCCCCGGCTCGGTGATCGGGTTGGCTTGGGCGGCCTTCGCCCTGTGGCTCAAACCCATGTTCTTCTACTGGTCGCTGCCTGTGGCGCTGCCGCTGATTCTGGCAGCACCGGTTTCCGTGTTACTCAGCCGGGTGAAGCTGGGTCAGGGCCTGAGAAAGCGCGGCTGGCTGCTGACCGCCGAGGAGCTGCGCGGCTCGCCGCTGCTGGAGGGGCTGGCGACCAATCCGCTGGCGGGCAAGCCTCAGCCGGGGTTCTGTGAATCGGTGATCCAGCCCCGGGCCAATACCCTGCAGGTCACGCTGGGGCGTACCCGGCGACGAGGGCTGCGCCGTCAACGGCTGGACCGGCTGTGTCAACGCTGCCTGCAGCTGGGCCCA
Source organism: Gammaproteobacteria bacterium (assembly GCA_012735335.1). GTDB lineage: Bacteria > Pseudomonadota > Gammaproteobacteria > Pseudomonadales > Pseudomonadaceae > Halopseudomonas. The sequence continues at coordinate 3,087 of JAAYHO010000242.1, read as the reverse complement.
CAGGATCTGAGCAGCAGCGAACGCAGCCTGCTGGCGCAGGATGCCGACAGCATGCGCCGGTTGCACCAGCAGGTCTGGCGTGCCCATCCCCGTTCCCCCTGGGGACGCCTGCTGGGGCAGCAGATAGTGCGCCAGCCCACCCCGGAGCCCGGTGGTACAGTGGTCGCGCTGCCACCGGCCAGCCTGAATCAACCGCAACCCACAGAGGCAACAGATGATGGACGTCTCCCGGACTATTCTGACTACGCTGGTCAGTGAGTTTTCCGACCTTACCGATGTGGAGCAGGCCACCCGGGTGGCCCTGCGTCTGTTGCTGGCCGCACTGCTGGGTGGGTTGCTGGGCTACGAGCGAGAAACCCACGGCAAGGCCGCCGGTATCCGCACCCACATGCTGGTGTGCACCGGTGCGGCGCTGTTCGTACTCGGCTCGGAGCTGGTCGGTGGCGGTGATGACGCAATGAGCCGGGTGGTGCAGGGCATAGTGGCGGGCATCGGTTTTCTCGGTGCGGGCACCATCATCAAGGGCGACAGCATGCACGACGTCAAGGGCCTGACCACCGCCGCGGGGGTATGGATGACCGCCGCAGTGGGCGTCTGCGTCGGCCTCGGGCTGGAAGCCACCGCCGTGCTGGCGACCCTGTTGATGCTGTTCATCCTCAACATCCTTCCGCGCTTCGATAGCATCAGCAAGGATTAGCCATCCCCTCTCTGCTGTAGGAGAGGCACACCGTTGTAGGAGAGGCGCCCCCGCCTCGAAGGGAGCTGGTGCGGAGTTGAGGGTCATACGGCCTATTCGCTGCGAGGGCGCAGCTCCCACACCAGCTCCTACAGATATGCTTGTTTTGCGGTACACTGCCCGGCCCGTCCGTTGCGAAAGTCCGATCCCCATGGCGCTCCAGTCCATCCCCTGCAAGATCCAGTTGAACCTCACCGATACCGACCGTGGCGTCTATGAAAACCTGCGCATCACCGTCGCCCGGCACCCCTCGGAAACCGGCCAGCGGCTGGCCGCACGGGTGCTGGCCTATGCGCTCTGGTACCACGAGCGGCTGGCCTTCGGTCGCGGGCTGTCGGATGTGGACGAGCCCGCGCTGTGGCAGAAGAGTCTGGATGACCGCATCGAACACTGGATCGACGTCGGCCAGCCGGATGCCGAGCGCCTGATTGCCGGGTCCCGCCGGGGCGAGCGCTGCTCGCTGCTGGTTTACGGCAACAACCGGGTCTGGGCGGGCAAGGTGGTGCCCCAGGTCGAGCAGCAGCGCAATCTGAGTATCGCCGTACTGCCCCAGGAACCGCTGGATGCCCTGGCCCGGGATCTGCCGCGCAATTTCGACTGGAGTGTGATGATCAGCGACGGCGTGCTCTATGTCAGCGACGCCGACGGTCAGCATGAGTTTGCCCTCGACTGGCTGCTGGGGGAGCGCTGAGCAGCCATGCGTATCGAATCCCGAGCCCTGCCCGAACAACTGCCCGACCTGGGCGACCTGCCGCCACTGCTGACCCGCCTGTATGCCGCCCGGGGCGTGCGCTCGGCGGCGGAGCTGGAGCGCGGTCTGAAGGCTCTTCTGCCCTGGCACCTGTTCAAGGGCATGCAGCAGGCGGTAGCGGTACTGCGTGATGCGCTGGAGCAGGGCCAGTCGATCCTGATTGTCGGTGACTTCGACTGCGATGGTGCCACTGCCAGCGCGGTGGGCGTGCTCGGGTTGCGGGCACTGGGCGCAGGCCGGGTGGACTATCTGGTGCCTAACCGCTTCGAATACGGTTACGGTCTGACCCCGGAAATCGTCGAGGTGGCACTGGAACGCGAGCCCGATGTGCTGGTAACCGTGGATAACGGCATTTCCAGTATCGACGGCGTGGCCGCGGCCCGGGCCGCCGGGCTCAGGGTAGTGGTCACCGACCATCACCTGCCGGGGGAACAGTTGCCTGCGGCGGACGCCATCGTCAACCCCAGCCAGCCCGGCTGTGATTTCCCCAGCAAATCGATCGCCGGGGTCGGGGTGATCTTCTATGTGCTCATGGCGTTGCGGGCCGCCCTGCGTGACAGCGGCTGGTTCACCGCGCAGCGGCCGGAGCCGAATCTGGCCGAGTTGCTGGATCTGGTGGCACTGGGCACGGTGGCCGACGTGGTGCCGCTGGATGCCAACAACCGCATCCTGGTCCATCAGGGGCTGGCGCGCATCCGCGCCGGGCGCTGCCGTCCCGGTATCCGCGCCCTGCTGGAATTGGCCCGCCGCCCCGCCGAGCGCCTGGCTTCCACCGATCTGGGTTTCATCCTCGGCCCGCGACTGAACGCGGCCGGGCGGCTGGACGACATCAGCCTGGGTATCGAATGCCTGCTGACCGGCGATGAGCAACTGGCCGGGGATATGGCCCGGGAGCTGGATAGCCTCAACCGTGATCGCAAAGGCATCGAACAGGAGATGCAACAGCAGGCGCTGGGCATGCTGGAGCAGGCCGATCTGCAGGAAAGTGACATGCCCTTCGGCCTGTGCCTGTTCGACCCGCACTGGCACCAGGGGGTGATCGGCATTCTCGCCTCGCGCCTCAAGGAGCGCTACCACCGCCCGGTGATCGCCTTTGCCGATGCCGGTGATGGTCTGATCAAGGGTTCGGCCCGTTCGGTGCCCGGCCTGCATATCCGCGATGCGCTGGACAGCGTGGCCGCCGCCAACCCGGAGCTGATCAGCAAGTTCGGCGGACATGCCATGGCCGCCGGCCTGTCCCTGCCCAGCGCACATTTTGCCGACTTCTGTGCGGCCTTCGACCGGGAGGTGCGTCGTCATCTCAGCGCCGAGGATCTCACCGGGCGGCTGCTGTGCGACGGCGAGCTGGCGGTGGACGAATTCAACCTGCAACTGGCCGCCGCCCTGCGCGATGCCGGCCCCTGGGGACAGCACTTTCCCGAGCCGGGCTTCCATGGGGAGTTCAACCTGATCCAGCAGCGGCTGGTCGGCGAACGCCATCTGAAAATGGTCCTGCAACCGAACGGGGGAACCGAGGTGCTGGATGCCATCGCCTTCAATATCGACCCCGAGGTCTGGCCCGATCCGACCATCCGTCGCGCGCGACTGGTCTACAGTCTGG
>JAAYHO010000241.1 GCA_012735335.1 Gammaproteobacteria bacterium | reverse complement strand
GCGATGGAGGCAGCCAGCAGTGCGGGGGCGAGCAACAGGCAGGCGGAGAGTCTGGATACAGTGCGTGACATGTGAGTTAACTCCTGAATAGTTGATGGAGTCACTGTACGAAGACTCAGGCAAGCAAATATTGATCTGGGGCAATTGTTGGCTATTTGCCCTTGCGGCGGGATGTCGCGGTTGAATTGTTGAAATATGAGGATGATAATGCTTCTCTTTTGTGGCGGGGCAGTTCCCTGCCGTTGGCGGAGATACCGATGAGAGCGGTTTGGATAATCCTGATGGCAGGACTGTTGCCCGGTCTGGTGCTGGCGCAGAACGCCGGTGATCAGGCGATGGCTGAAGGTGAAGCACTGATGAGCGAAGCGCAGCGGTCCCAGCAGCGCATCGATCAACTGGATGATGCAACGCGGGAGGCGCTGAACCGTTATCGTCACGCCATCCAGCAGAAGGATCAGCTGGCTGACTACAACAAGCAACTGGCCCGGATGGTCGAGTCCCAGCGCCGCGAGCTGGACGAGCTGCAGGCGCAGCTGGCGACCATCGAGGAAACCCAGGCCGAGGTCATGCCGCTGCTGCAGCGCATGCTCAGCTCGCTGGAGCAGTTCATCGAACTGGATGTGCCCTTCCTCGAAGACGAGCGCGCTGACCGTCTGGCCCAGCTCAAGGAGCTGATGGTTCGCCCGGAAGTCACCGTGGCGGAGAAATACCGCCGGGTGCTGGAGGCCTACCAGATCGAGAGTGACTACGGTCGGACCCTGGAAGCCTGGCGCGGCAGCCTGGACGTGGACGGCAGCCAGCGGGTGGTTGAATTCCTGCGCCTGGGTCGCCTGATGCTGTTCTATCAGACCCTGGATGGCCATACCCAGGGTTACTGGAACAATACCGCCCGCCAGTGGCAGCCGTTGCCTGCCAGCTACAACCGCACCCTGCAACAGGGATTGAACATGGCCCGCCAGCAGCAGACTCCAGCCTTGCTGCGTCTGCCTTTGCCACCGGTCAGTGAACAGGGAGCTGCACAATGAAACGTCTATGGATTGCCCTGACCCTGGTGCTGGCCAGCCCGCTGGCGCTGGCCCAGCCAGCTTCGCTGGATCAACTGCTGCAGGATATCCGTCAGCTGCGCAGCTCCGAGCAGGCAGCCATGCGCGAGCGCGAGGCGGCTTTCCTGCGTGAGCGGGACAATCAGCAGCAGCTGATGCAGCAGGCCGAGCGTGAGTTGGCTCCGATCAAGGCCGAGGCTGACCAGCTCAAGGCCGAATTCGACCGTCTGGAGCAGGCGCTGGCCGATACCGAAGTGGAAATGAAGCAGCGCAGCGGTTATCTGGGCGAGCTGTTCGGAGTGGTACGTCAGACCGCCTCGGACACCCGCAGCCAGTGGCAGGACTCGCTGCTCAACGTGCAATTCCCCGAGCGTCTGGAGCAGCTGGATAAACTGGCCTCGGCAGCGCAGATTCCCACCGTGGAAACCCTCGAACAGTTCTGGTTCATGCTGCAGGAAGACATGACGGCCAGTGGTCGCATCAGCCGCGTCGGCGCTCCGGTGATCAGTCGCGACGGTCAGCAGCAGGACGTTCCGGTGTTGCTGGTGGGGCCCTTTGTGGCGCTGGCTGGAGATGAGTATCTGGGCTATCGCTCCGAGGTCGGCCTGCTGCAGGTGCTGAACAAGCAGCCCGGTTCCCGTGATCTGATTGCCGACTTTGCCGCGCCGCGCAGCGAGCTGGCAGACCTGCTGGTCGACCCGACCCGGGGTACCGTGCTGGCACAGATGCAGCAGAGCCCTTCTTTCATGGACCGGGTGCATCAGGGCGGGCTGGTCGGTTATGTGATCATGGCGCTGGGTGCCCTGGGCCTGTTGCTAGCGCTGGGCAAACTGTTCTGGCTGTACCGTATTTCCGCACAGATCAAGCGTCAGTCCAACGATCTGGACAACCTGCGTGACGACAACCCGCTGGGCCGCATTCTCGGGGTGATCGGCAGTGACCCGAAACTCGAGGACCTGGAAACCCTCGAGCTGAAGCTGGACGAGGCGATCCTGCGGGAAACCCCCGCGCTGGATAGGGGCAACGCACTGATCAAACTGTTCGCCGCCGTGGCGCCGCTGCTCGGTCTGCTGGGTACCGTGACCGGGATGATCGTCACCTTCCAGGCCATCACCCTGTTCGGCACCAGTGATCCGAAACTGATGGCCGGGGGTATCTCCCAGGCGCTGGTCACCACGGTGCAGGGTCTGGTGGTGGCGATTCCGCTGCTGTTCCTGCATGCCACCCTGGCGGCCCGCAGCAAGGGGCTGACTCAGGTGCTGGAGCAGCAGAGCGCAGGCCTGATTGCCCTGCACCTGGACCCCGGAGCGAAGCGTGGTGAGTGAAGGCTACTGGCTGCTCCGCGATTTTCTGGACAGCGGCGGCTGGGTGCTGTGGACCATCCTGGCCTTCACCATTGCCCTGTGGACGCTGATGGTGGAGCGGCTCTGGTACCTGTGGCGGATCTTTCCCAAGCGGGCTGCCGGACTGGAGCGGCACTGGCTGCGCCGCAGTGATCGCACCAGCGCTGCATCACGCTATGTGCGCCAGGCCTGGCTGTCGGTCGCCTGGCAGCGACTGGAGCGCTTCATGCCGCTGATCCGCGTGCTGATCGCCCTGTGCCCGCTGCTCGGCCTGCTGGGCACGGTCAGCGGCATGATTCAGGTATTCGACGTGCTGTCGGTCAGCGGCACCGGCAACCCCCGGGCCATGGCCGGAGGGGTATCCCGGGCGACGGTACCGACCATGGCCGGGATGGTGATTGCCATCAGTGGACTCTTTTGTCTGGCCCGGCTCGATGCGCAGTCGCGTCTGGCCATGCAGCGGTTATCCGACCGTCTGCGTCACGAATAGGAAGTAATAGACATGCGCATGCGCAGATATTCGGCAGGTAACGACGAAGAGGCCGGCATTGACCTGACCCCCATGCTCGACGTGGTGTTCATCATGCTGATCTTCTTCATCGTCACCAGCACCTTCATCAAGACCACCGGCATCGAGGTCAATACCCCGACTGCCGACAGTGCCGAGCAGCAGCCCAAGGGCAATATCCTGATTGCCGTGGATGCCAACGGCGAGATCTGGATCGACCGCCAGCAGGTGGATATCCGTGGCGTGCGCGCGGCTGTCGAGCGTATGCGGGTGGATCAGCCGGACAGCAGTGTGGTGGTGCAGGCTGACCAGGATGCCCGCAGCGGTACCGTGATCCGGGTCATGGATCAGGTGCGCATGGCCGGTGTCGAAGATGTAGCCCTGGCTGCTACCGTAGGAGACTACTGATGCGGTTGCTGGTCAGCTTCGGCGGTGGCCTGCTGGTTGCGCTGGCGCTGTTTGCCGTGATGATCGCGCTGGTCATGCCGCCGCAGGACAACCGCGAGCAGAGCAGTGAGCTGGCGCGGATCAGCTTTGTGCGCAGCGTGTCCGACACCCAGAGCGATGGTCGCCAGCGGCAGCAGCGCGAAGCACCCGAACGGCCGCAGCCGCCCGAGGTGCCGACGCCGCCGAGCGCAGTGCAGCAACCGCAGCTGGCGACCAATGTGCAGTTGAATATCGCGGTGCCCAATCTGCCGACCCAGGGGATCAGTATTGCGGTCACCCCGTCGCTCAGCGGACTCACCGCCGCCGAGGCGCCAGCGGTGGTCGCACCTGCCGCGCCGGCGGCAGCGTCAGCGGCACCGGCAGCTTCGGGCCCGTCCACCGCCGAGGAAGTGACGCCGCTGGTGGATATTCCGCCGAACTACCCGCAGCGGGCGCTGACCGCCGGGATCGAAGGCGAAGTGACTCTGGCCTTTACCATTACCGCTGATGGCCGGGTGGATAATCTACGTGTGACCCACGCCGAGCCGAGAGGCATATTCGAGCGTGAGGCCCGCCGTGCCGCTGGACGCTGGCGCTTTGCCCCGCGTCGGGAGAATGGTCAGCCGGTAGCGCGGGAAGCGACCAAGACCTTGTATTTCCGTCTGGAGGGAAGGTGATCATGGCTGTTGTCCGACAATGTCGTCATGCCCTGCTGGGGCTGGCACTGCTGCTGTCACCGACACTGCTGCTGGCGCAGCAGGCAATCAATCCGGCAGTCTTCACCGCGCTGAACAACGCTCAGCAGGCGCAGCAGAAGGGCGATCTGGCCCAGGCCCGCGCGGCGCTCAACGGCGCGCTGGACAAGGCCGCGGCCGGCAGTCTGGAGCTGGCGCTGATTCAGCAGCGGCTGGGCTATCTGGCGATCAGCGCCGAGCAGTATCCGGCGGCCATCGACTGGCTGCGCAAGGCACAGGCCCACGACAAGCTGGATGCCGAAGCGGCCCGTCAGGATCGCCTCAACCTGGCCCAGCTGCTGGCCGCTCAGGAGCAGTATGGCGAAGCGGCCAGACTGCTGGAGCGCGAGCGCCAACAGGCCAGCCTGACCCTGGAACAGACCCAGTTGCTGGTGCAGTGCTACAGCCGCATGCGCGAGTACCGCAAGGCTATTCCGCTGGCCGAGCAGGTGGTCAAGGCCAATGCCGGGGCGGCGGATGTCTGGTATCAGTTGCTGGTGGGCATGAGCTACGAGCAGGGCCAGTACGGTCGTGCCGCCCAGTGGCAGAAGGTGTTGCTCAAGCGCAGCCCGAACAAGGCCGAACACTGGCGGCAACTGGCTGGCCTGCAGAGTCAGGCCGGTGAGCAGCGCGCCGCTGCCGCGACCCTGCGGCTGGCCCATGAGGGTGGTATGGGGCTGAACCAGCGCGACCTGGACAATCTGGTTGCCCTGCAGGTCAGTGCCGGTGCGCCCTGGCAGGCGGCCCGCTTGCTGGAGGAGCTGATCAGCCAGCGTCTGCTGCCCGCTGATGCGGCACGCCAGGAGCGTCTGGCCCAGTTGTGGACCCTGGCCCGGGATCGGGACCGTGCGCGCAGTGCCTGGGCGGCGCTGGCCAATGGCAGCGACCGCGCCGATCACTGGCTGCGGCTGGCCGGGATGCAGTTGGAGGATGGCGACTGGTCAGAGCTGCTGGGCACCCTCAAACGGGCCCAGAGCGGGGCCAGCAGCCAGCAACGCCAGCTGATCCGCCAGTGGGAAGGCTACGCCCGCTCGGCCATCGAGAACAACAGTTAGATCAATACACATAAGGCTCAACGCTGGCGCCGTGGATACGGTAGCCAGCGTTGGCCAGCTCGCTCTGCATATGCTCCACCTGTACCACACCGGTGATCCAGAACGGCTGGTACAGCTCGTCCAGCCGGATGCCGGTGTTACTGCGTACATGCACGATCTGGTTGGATGGGGGTGGCGGTACATGGATGCAGGCACCGAAGTAGGGTACCAGCAGAAACTCCTCCACCTCCATCGCCTCGGTAATGCCCAGCGGCACTATGTAGCCGGGCAGCCTGATGTGCCGTCCGTCCATGCCGGGGACGATCGGCGCTGCCGGTTCCATCTGGGCGGCCGCCGCGCCCTGCAGTTCCTCGCCGAATTCGCCCAGGTCGCCGATGTCGTGTACCGGCAGCGGGATCTCCTGCAGCTCCCGCAGCTCCGGGGGGACCAGCTCCTCCCAGGCGATTTCCACCGGCGCTGCCGCCAGTTGGGTGTTGCCCAGCAGCAGGCTGGCGATCAGCAGGCACAGGCTCCGTCGCATAGTGTTTCCATTCAGGTGCGGATCGACAGGCCGTCGATCAGGGATTGTCGGTAGGCCCGCCAGGCCGGTACTGCGCCCATGACGATGGCCGCCAGCAGGATAGCTCCAAGCAGTGTCCAATCCCAGCGTCCGGGAGCGGTGATCGGGATGAACAGTCCGTACTGTGAGAGGATCAGCGGTTGCGCCAGCCACAGGGCCAGATACATCAGTCCCAGACCGAGCAGCACCCCGGCCAGCGCCAGGCCGAAGGCCTCCAGCAACAGCAGGGTGAAGATGTGCCGGGGTCGGGCACCCACCGAACGCAGGATGGCCATCTCCCGGCGGCGTTCGTTGAGACTGGCGAGGATTGCCGTGAGCATGCCGACCAGCCCGGTCAGCACGACGAATACCGAGACCACGAACAGCGCCTTCTCGGCCACACCCAGCAGGCTCCATAGCTCCTGCAGCGCCACTCCGGGCAGCACTGCCATCAGCGGCTCGCTGGGGAAGCGGTTGATATCCCGCTGCACGGCGAAGGTTGCCACCCGGCTGTCCAGTCCAAGCAGTGCGGCGG
>JAAYHO010000240.1 GCA_012735335.1 Gammaproteobacteria bacterium | reverse complement strand
GGACAGATGCAATATGGCCTGAACGCACCGCCCCTGTTGAAATGGATCCTGATATGCCCAGCAGCACCTCCCGTCGCACCATTGCCCGCCAGTGGGAACTGCTGAAACAGTTGCCCGGCAAAGGCCCGGGCCTGTCTGCCGCAGAACTGTCCGGGCGCCTCCAGAGCAGCGGACATCAGGTCAGCAAACGCACCATCGAGCGCGACCTGGTCGAGCTGTCGCAACTGTTCCCGCTGCAATGCAATGACAAGGGCATTCCCAGCGGAGATATTGGGGAGGCTTAGAGAGGCGGTCAGCCTGCACGCCCAGGACAATCAGCAAGCCGAATAAAGAGCAGCCAACAAAAAACCGCCCGAAGGAGGTTTATCCGCGATACCTCGCAACCGATGGAACTGCAGCGGCAAGTGCAGATTGCCGCCAGCTCGATAACGAACTGAACCCCGTGGCTTGCACAGCTATGGATGCACTGCTGTATCAGTCAAATGGCCGGTCTTGAGGTACACAGTAGCACCCTGCGTACCAGCGGCGAGGACGGGGGACTCACCTGCCGGGAGGCGTATCCAACCGCCGCGCTCGTAGGGCTGGCTTCCCATTATTACCTCGCCGGCAAGCACCAGCAGCTCAGCCCCTCCCACCAGCTCTATGCACAGGACTTCATGCGGCACCAAACGTTGCAGGCACACCTGCTCGTACTCACTCGAGAACAACAGGCAAACCTCACGGGTACCCTGACAGCGCCAGGCAGCCGGGTCGCGAGTATCGATGCGCACGCGCTGCTGTTCGTCCGCCGGCATCTGCCGAAGCTTGACGAAGATCATGGCTCCCCCGCGACTGGAAGGTTGATGGCTTGAACCCGGTGGATTGCGCAGATACCAGCCCGGCGGATAATCACCATCCTCGTCACTGAATACCCCGGAGAGCACGAAGATTTCTTCCCCTCCCGAGTGTTCGTGGCGGGGAAAACAGGCACCCGGTGCGTAGCGCACAATACTGGTCGCACGGGCCTGCTCGGCGCCCACACGGTCCAACATCACGCGTTCGACACCCCTCTGAGGCGAAGCAACCCATTGATATTGGCAGGGCGAAACCGTGGCCCGGCGCGAAAAATCGGCATTGATCAGCATGACTGATACTCCTGCAAAAGCAGCTTTAGATTCTTCACCTATTCCCGTCTCCGAACAAACGAGATAATGTGTCAACCACTGAAAGAAAAGCTTTATCGATATGAAATCACCTTTCCACCTGAACGCCCTACGCGCCTTCGAGGCCAGCGCTCGCCACCGCAGTTTCTCTGCAGCAGCTGCCGAATTGAACGTTACTCCCGCCGCGGTCGGTCAGCTCGTGCGCACACTGGAGGACTGGCTGGGCACTCCACTGTTTCTACGAAGCAGTAGCGGTCGGGTACGGCTTACCCCGACCGAGACGGCCGAACGGGCGCTGCCAGATATCCGGGCAGGATTCGAGCGACTGACGCTGGGCATGGGGCGACTCAAGGAAGGATCAACCAGCGGCGTGCTCACGGTAACCGTCAGCCCGGCCTTTGCCGCCAAGTGGCTGCTGCCGCGTATTGACCGCTTCCAGACAGCCTGGCCGGATATGGATGTGCGCCTGGATACCAATCACAAATCGGTGGATTTTCAGGCCCAGCGAGTCGATGTCGGGGTACGCTATGGCTTGGGCGAGTGGCCTGATCTGGCGGCGGACAAACTCATGGACGAGGAAATCTACCCGGTGTGCTCGCCCCGCTTGCTGCATCAGCGTGGGCCTCTGCACCAACCGAACGACCTGGCCCGCGAAACCTTGATTCATGACCTGTCCATGAACGACCACAAGCGCTTTCCGACTTGGGAGACATGGATGCAAAAGGCGGGTGTGACGGGCGCTGCCATCACCCGCGGCATGCAAATCAATAATTCCGCAGCTGTCCTGCAAGCCGCGATTGAGGGACACGGGATAGCGCTGGCCCGCAGCATCATGGCGCAGGATGATCTGGCCGCCGGGCGCTTGGTCCGTTTATTTCCCGACATAAGCTACGCTTCTGAACTGGCCTATTACGTCATCTATCGGCCTGAATGCGCCAATCTGCCGAGGCTGGCCGCCTTCCGGGACTGGCTGTTCAAAGAGACGGCGAGGCAGTAACCGCCTGACTCATTGCAATGGCCAACCCACTCTGGATGATGTTCAACCGCCAAACTGCACAGCAAGCATTTCACCCTTGGCGCATACGGCATCGCGTGCGCTCAAGGTCAATGCAACACGCACCTTGCGCCCTTCGGCGCTGATCAACTTACCCGTTACGGTGACTTCCTCGCCGAGGGGTGTTGGCCTGAGGTAGTCAATTGTCAGCGAAGCAGTCACGAAGCGTACCGGTTCCTGCTCCCCTCCCAGCTCGTGGCCTTGTGCGCGGGAGGCGAAAGCCGCAGCCGATGCTGTGCCGTGACAGTCAATGAGAGAAGCTACCGTGCCTCCATAGGCATTATCCGGTACGCCACCGCTGTACATGGCCGGGATGGTGAAGCGGGCGATCGTATCCTCCCCATTCCAATAGCTCTTGAGTTGATGACCGTGCGGATTGCTCCTGCCACAACCGAAGCAGTGACTGAACCGCTCGGGGTAGTAATCCTGAAACGCAAGCGTCATGACTCACTTACTCCTGTGTATTGCAACGGCCAACGCCAACACCGCCAATGCCAGCGGTATAAAGGACACCCACAATACGGTATGCCAGCCATAGGCAGACAGCAACCCACCCGACGCGAACGACCCTGCAGCCATCAGACCGAAAACGATAAAATCATTGAGGGACTGAACGGAGGCCTTCTCTTCGGGGCGGTGACACTCCAGAACCAACGCAGAGGCACCGAGAAAGCCAAAGTTCCACCCCACACCGAGCAGGATCAATGACCACCAGAAATGCATGATATCGAGCCCGGCCAGCCCAATGACCGCCGACAAGCCGGTCAATATCAGACCCGCGATCGCCACGCGCGCCGCGCCAAAACGTGTAATCAGATGGCCGGTGAAAAAACTCGGCGCGTACATGGCGATGACATGCCACTGCAATCCCAGGTTGGCCGACGCCTGCGAATGGCCCTGCATGTGCATAGCCAGTGGTGCAGCTGTCATCAAGAAGTTCATCAGCATGTAGGATACAGCGCCGCAGATGACCGCCGCCACGAAGCGCGGCTGGCGCACAATCAACCCCAATGGGCGTCCGCCGGCGACTTCCTCCGCCGTTGGCATCGGCAAGCGCACCCCCAACAGGATCACCGCTGAAACTGCGGCAACAGCGGCCTGCACCAGGAAGGTGGCAGCGAAGAGATGGGCGGACCATAAATCCATGGTCCAGGTCACCAGTTGCGGGCCCACTATGCCGGCAGCAACACCACCGGCCATCACCAGCGATAGTGCCCGGGCACGCCGTTTCGGCTCCACACCATCGGCCGCAGCGAAGCGGAAAGACAGCACCACCGCCGCATAGCTTCCGCCGCAGAAGGTGGCCAGGCAGAACAACCAGAACCAGCCCATGATGACCGCAACCATCGCCAGCAAGCCAGCGAGCACGCCCGCTCCGGTTCCTGTCAGAAACGCCACGCGACGGCCATAGCGCCGGGTAATAGCCCCCACTGGCAGGATGCAGGTCGCCATGCCGACCACAAAGATGGAGATCGGCAGGGTCGCCAGCACGGGTGACGGGGCCAGCATGGAGCCGACGATGGCACCAGTGGCATACACCACCACCGAGTTCGCACCGGCGAGTGCCTGAGCAACAGACAGGCGCCAGATATTGCCGCGCTGAATCTGCTCCGGGAAGACTGGAAAGGCGTTTGTCGAAGAATCGTTATTGTCTATCACTTTGACTGGATCCGTTGTAAAGCCGTGGGATGGTCGGACCGACTCAGGAGGCGGAGCATCCCGCACTGCGCACCGAACCTGAATGCATGACCGGAAAAATGTCCTCCAGTACTCACTTTATAAACAGGCTGGATTCTTCGCTTAACTGCTTACCTCGGCAAATCAGATAATGTTTCAGTCGCTGAAAGAAAATCTTTATCGCTATATTGTCGAACGTTTCAGTCGCGCTCTCCATTTGGAATCTCGGGAAGGAGACGGTCTGATTGCCGAAATCATGCCCCCCATTTCAGATGCACAACAAAAACCGCCCGAAGGCGGTTTTTGTTGTACCAGGTAAAACGCTCGATCAGTTGAGCTTTTCCTTGATACGTGCGGCCTTGCCGGACAGGGCGCGCAGGTAGTACAGCTTGGCTTTGCGTACGTCACCACGGCGTTTGACAGTTACGCTGTCAACCATCGGGGAGTAGGTCTGGAAGGTACGCTCGACGCCTACACCGCTGGAGATCTTGCGCACGGTGAAAGCGGAGTTCAGACCACGGTTACGCTTACCGATAACCACGCCTTCGAAGGCCTGCAGACGCTGACGGTCGC
>JAAYHO010000239.1 GCA_012735335.1 Gammaproteobacteria bacterium | reverse complement strand
TTGGCATGCTTCAGGTAGTTGTTGGCGTCCGCGTCATTGAACTGGAAGATCAGTGCGTCGGCGGGCAGCCGGGTTTCCTTGAGCAGGGCAGAGATCCATTTGACGATTTCCGGGTCCTGCAGGCTGGCGCTGCTCAGGTTGAGAATCAGCCGGGTATCAGCGCCCTTGCTGCGGTGCTGGGCCAGCAGTGTCACTGAACGGCTGATCAGCCAGCGTTCGATATCCATGGCCAGCCCCGATTCCTGGGCGGCGGATTGGAATTCCGTCGGCGGAATTTCCTCACCCTGATTGTTCAGTAACCGCAGGAAGGCCTCGTAGTGCTCGGCACTGTCCCCGCGCAGACTGATGACCGGCTGGAATTCCAGTTTGAAGGCATCGGTTTCCAGCGCATGGCGGATCTGGGCAATGATATTGCCGCGGTTGGCCATGTGCTCCAGCTCTTCGAGCGGGTTGAATACCTTGAGCGCGTTGCCGCCGGCCTGGGATACCTGCTCGGCGAGACGGTGGGCACGCTCGATGGACTGGGTGGGCTCGGGGTTGGTCTCGCTGATGCAGGACACGCCGATGCTTGCGGTAATCCGAATGGTTCGACTGTTGGCTTCGAACAGGTGGCTTTCGATCTGCTTGAGCAGGCTGGTCAACTGGCCGGCAACCACTTCGGGTTCCTTGCCCTCGAGCAGTATGCTGCAGGCATCATCACCAAAGCGGGCCAACAGCGCATCTTCGGAGCAGAAGCCACGCAGAATCTGCGCCAGATCGGCGAGCAACAAATCCGATCCGCCGATGCCGATGTCGGCCTGCAGAGCACCGAAGTTGTCGATGCTGATATACACCAGGGTGCTGGGCTGGCCGTTGGTGACCGCCAGTTGGCTGGCCCGGTCCAGTTGCTCCTGGAACCAGGATCGGTTGAACAGGCCGGTGACCAGGTCGTGGCTGGCCATGGCCTTGAGCTTTTCTTCGAACTCGGCGCTGGCAGTTTCGGCGCGGATGACTACCTGGGTGCAGGGCTCGCCGTCATAGTTGGCTGGCGAGAAACTGAGCATCACCGGGAATTCCTTGCCGTCGCTGTCCACCGCAGTGCAGCGCATTTCGCCGTATTCGCCCTGGGCCGCATAGTGGCGGATGAATTCCTTGAAACTGTCCTGATCCTTGCCGGCAATCAGACCGAGCATCGGCTCGGCGGCCAGGTCATCCGGATCGTCGTAGCCGAACATCTGGGTATAGGAGCGGTTGGCATAGATATGCATGCCATCCAGCACGTAGGCGATGGCATCCACCGAGCTGTCGAGCAGCAACTGGCAGCGCTTTTCGGTTTCCTTCAGCGAACGCTCGGTAATACGCCGTTGGCGACGGGCGCTGAGGTTGGCCAGCTCGCGCTTGACCACCAGTACCAGCAGGGTGTCGGAGCTGGCCAGTACCACGTCCTGCATGCCTATACGCAGCGCTTCGGTGCGGGTTTCGCAGTCGTCCTTGTCACTGAGCAGAATGAAGGGAATGTCGTAGGCCTGACTGATGATCAGACAGGCGTCTGCGGCGGTCATGAAGCTGGTTTCAGTACAGGCGAGACACAGATCCCAGCTTTGTTGCAGGGATTCGTGCAGGTCCTCTACCGAACTCACGCGGTGCGCGCGGGTGGCATGCCCGGCATTACGCAAGACACTGACCAGGCGTTCGGCATTATTCTGCGAATCGTCGAGGATCAGTACTCGTATGGCTTGTGCATCAATGGCCATGGCGTCCTATTTGTCTAAACAGCCCATCATCCTTGCGGATTCCAGAGATTGAATCTACAGAGACTTCCAAAGTGAGTCAAAGTCATCCTCTGATGCGATGCTTAAACCTGTGGTATTGGTCTCTTTTTTCGCCTTGGGTGTGTCATTCTCGAGCAGGTGATACTCGAACTGGTTGAAACTGCCGGTAGCGGTGATGCGATCGACCAGTTGTGCGCGCTGCTCCTGGCCGCCCAGCAGCAACATGACCTTGTTGTTCAACTGGAACGGCAGGCGGGGGGTCAACAGCGTGGCCGGGCGGTCGATGGCAGTGACTTCAGGCACCAGCAGAGCGCGCAGGTAACGGCTGGGGTGGTCGGTCTTGCGCAGCAGTTTGGCGGCGCAGGGAGTGCAGTGGGGGGCAACCAGCTCGATACCCATCTGGGTGCCGCCACCGCGTACCTGACGAATCCAGCGCACTACCGCCAGACTCCAGCCCTGATCGCGGTCTTCCTGTACACCGAGCAGTTCGCCCGCCTGTAACTGACGAGGAACCTCCCGCGGCCAGGTCAGGCAGAAGCCGCCGGGGCTGTGGTTGACGATACGCAGGTTGTGGACCGGGTAGTTCTCGGCGTTTTCCTCGTCGTCATCTTCATCTCCGGCGGCGTAGTTGATCTGTTCCACCGAGCTGCCTGCCCAGTCCACTGATTGATCTCCATCGAAGGCACTGCCCCAGCCATCCTGGCGCGAGCGCTGGGCGGCATCGGAAAACGGGTTGTTGTCTTCAGCGTTGATGAAGCGCGAAAAGCTGGTCTCGGCGATGTGGAAATGGGTGGCGCTCATGCCGATGGTGATACGCAGCTCGCCACGACCGGGCATGCGGTTGAAGGTGCGCTCGGCCAGATCGCCCCAGGACTCACTGACATGCTGCAGCAGTTCCAGACCGATCCCGTCCGGTATGTGCAGGCGGGTATTGTTGGCCTCGCCGTCGAGCAGGTATTGCTTGATCGCTTCCACCAGACGGTGGGTATCCAGACCCAGGCTGCCGGTCAGGTCTTCTTCCCGCACCAGCGAGCGGTAGCGAGGCGGGCAGTCCATCTGCGGGTTGATGATGAACAGCGCGCTGGCAGATTCCGGCTCCACCAGTGCTGCCATGCGGCTCCACTCCTCCAGTACGGAAAACAGCCTGGCCATGCTGCTCTGGCGCATCTGATTGGGACGGGCGGTACCCAGCAGCATGATGGCCAGGTAGGTCTGCTCGATGGTCAGGCTCTTGCCGCCGAGGCTTTCGCTGTCACTGATGGACTGCTGATGCAGTTTGCGCTTGAGTGCCAGCTGGAACAACTGGTGAATTTCCAGCCAGATGCCATCGGCCACCGGGCAGTACAGCTGATAGGCACGCAGCAGGGGGCCACTGAGGGCACGCATGGCGCGCTGGATGGCCAGGCTCAGATCCTCCGAGCGATCGCGGTTCTTCATGCTGCCTTCCTGCGATACCACTATCTTGTAGCCGGTGGCGAGGTGGTTCTGCAGGGATTGGGACAGATTGGCGACCTTGCGTGGGCGGTCCTCGAGGACGATGGACTGTCCCAGGTAATAGCGCGACAGGGCGGTACAGACGTAATGTACCTCGGGGCGGATCAGTTCGAGCATGGCCAGACGCTTGTCTGGGGCGATCCTGAGCTGGTTGACCTCCATCAGCCCCTGATACAGCTGGCGTGCGGTTTCACCGATATTGGCCTTGGGCAGATTGGCAATCCATTGACCGATGCCTTTTTCATGGCTGTCGGCAAAGCTCAGGGAGTCCAGGGTCTGCTCTGGCACGCGCAGGTTGAGAGAGGTGGTAGCGTTATCCATAACTTTTCTTTTCCGTTGTAGCCCCTTCAGGCTGAATCGAGGAGGAATCAAATTGGAGTCCAATACATGAGTTACGCCAGAATGAGTCAAGGTGCGGCTGAATAGTTTGAGTCACTCGAGCAAACTGTAGCAGCTGCTCGGT
>JAAYHO010000238.1 GCA_012735335.1 Gammaproteobacteria bacterium | reverse complement strand
GCCCGAGGGCATCGAGCAGTACGGCGTGCGGGTGTTCAATGACCTGCGTACCGGCCTGCGCGACGTGGATGTGGTGATCATGCTGCGCCTGCAGAAGGAGCGCATGCAGAGCGGCCTGCTGCCCAGCGAGGGCGAGTTCTACCGTCAGTACGGTCTGACCAGCGACAGCCTGGCACTGGCCCGACCGGATGCACTGGTCATGCACCCCGGGCCGATCAACCGCGGCGTGGAGATCGAGTCGGCGGTGGCCGACGGTGCCCAGTCGGTGATCCTCAAGCAGGTGACCTACGGCATCGCCGTACGCATGGCGGTCATGTCCATGGCCATGGCCGGACAGACCACCCAGCGCCAGACCAGACAGGGAGCAGAATAAGCATGCGTATCACCATCAGCGGCGCCCGGGTCATTGACCCTGCCAGCCAGTTCGACCAGATCACCGACCTGCATATCGACGACGGCCTGATCCACGCGCTGGGCGACGCACCCGAGGGCTTTGTGGCCGCCCAGACCATTGACGCCCGCGGCCTGATCGCCAGCCCGGGGCTGGTCGATCTGGACGTCAGCCTGCGCGAGCCGGGTTTCGGCCGCAAGGGCAATATCGCCAGCGAGACCCGCGCAGCCGCAGCCGGCGGCGTAACCAGCCTGTGCTGCCCGCCGGACAGCCGCCCGGTGCTGGACACCCCGGCGGTGGCCGAGCTGATCCTCGACCGCAGTGAACGGGCCGGACAGACCCGGGTCTTCCCCATCGGCGCCCTGACCCGTGCCCTGGAAGGGGATCAGCTGAGCGAGCTGGTGGCCCTGCGTGATGCCGGTTGCGTAGCCTTTACCCAGGGCCTGGCTCCGGTCAGCAGCAATCGCATCCTGCGTCGGGCACTGGAATATGCCGCCGGTTTCGATCTGCCGGTGATCTTCACGCCGATGGATGCGGCGCTGGCCGAAGGCGGTGTTGCCCACGAGGGGCCCACTGCTGCCCGTCTCGGCCTGCCCGGCATCCCGGAAACCGCCGAGACCGTGGCCCTGGCCCGGGACCTGCTGCTGATCGAACAGACCGGCGTGCGCGCCCACTTCAGCGGCCTGAGCAGCGCCCGGGCGATCGACATGCTGGCTGACGCCCAGGCGCGCGGCCTGCCGATCACCGCCGACGTGGCCATGTACCAGCTGCTGCTGTGCGATGAGGATCTGGATGGCTATTCCAGCCTGCTGCACGTGATGCCGCCGCTGCGCAGCAGCAGTGACCGCCGGGCCCTGCGCCAGGCAGTGCAGAGCGGGGTGATCCAGGCCATTGCCTCACACCACCAGCCCCACGAGTCGGAAGCCAAGCGCGTACCCTTTGCCGCCTCGGCCCCCGGCATCAGCAGCGTGGAGATCCTGCTGCCACTGGCCCTGACCCTTGTCGCCGACGGACTGCTGGAGCTGCCCGCGCTGCTGGCGCGGCTGACCAGCGGCCCGGCCAGCGCCCTCGGCCTGCCCGCCGGACGCCTTGCCGTGGGTGACAGCGCCGACCTGCTGCTGTTCGACCCGGCGGGTACCACCGAGATCGGCAGCAACTGGCTGTCCAGAGGCAACAACTGCCCCTTTATCGGGCAGAGCGCACCGGGGCGGGTCAGTCACACCCTGT
>JAAYHO010000237.1 GCA_012735335.1 Gammaproteobacteria bacterium | reverse complement strand
CTCGAAACGATCCAGTGCGCTGCGCGCCCGGGCCCGGGCCATGCCCAGCTCCACCGGCACATCGAACACCAGCACCAGATCCGGACGCAGCGGTCCCTGCACCCAGTCCTCCAGCGCGGCGATGCGCTGGGGGTCGATACCCCGGCCGCCGCCCTGATAGGCGTAAGTCGCGTCAGTGAAGCGATCACTGATCACCACCCTTCCCTCGGCCAGCGCCGGGCGGATCAGGGCATTGATATGCTGGGCCCGGGCGGCGAACATCAGCAGCAATTCGGCATCCGCATCCATCGGCTCGTCATGATTGCTCAGCAGCACCTCACGGATGCGCTCGGCTACCGGCGTGCCACCCGGCTCACGGGTGATCAGCGGCGTACAGCCATGCTCGGCCAGCGCCTCGGCAAACACCTTGAGGTTGGTGGATTTACCCGCCCCTTCAGGCCCCTCAAAGGTAATGAACAATCCACTCATTCGGCCTCTCCCTGGGCATCTGTCCTGCTTGGCGCCGGTGGCGGGCTGGAGCGATAGTTGCTCGCTCGATTCAGGATCTGGTAATTGCGTACCGCCCGGTTATGTTGCTGCAGGGTTTCGGAAAATACGTGGGAACCATCGCCCCGGGCGACGAAGAACAGGCTCTTGCCGGGCAGCGGATTGACCGCCGCCAGCAGCGAATCGCGCCCCGGCATGGCAATCGGCGTCGGCGGCAGGCCGTCAATAGTGTAGGTGTTGTACGGCGTCGGACGGCGCAGGTCGCTGCGGCGGATGTTGCCCTGCCAGTTTTCGCCCATGCCATAGATCACCGTGGGATCGGTCTGCAGCCGCATGCCGCGTTGCAGGCGACGGGTAAATACCCCGGCAATCTCACCGCGCTCATGGGGCACACCGGTTTCCTTCTCGATGATCGAGGCCAGAATCAAGGCCTCGTAGGCCGTCTTGATCGGCAGGTTCTCGGCCCGCTGTTCCCAGACCTCGTCCAGCACCTGCTGCATACGCTGGTGGGCGCGCTGCAGTATGTCCCGATCGCTCATACCCAGGGTGTACAGGTAGGTATCGGGGAAGAACAGGCCCTCGGGGTGCTCGGCCGACAGCTCCAGCTCTGCTGCCACCTGCTCGTTGCTCCAGTCGCCGGGCAGGGTCTGCTGCAAGCGTTCGGCCCGGGCCAGTGCGCTGCGGAACTGACTGAAGTTCCAGCCCTCGACCAGGGTCACGCTGCGCTGGATGACTTCGCCACGCTGCAGTACGCCGAGCAGCGCCTGCACGTCCATGTCCGGCTCCAGGCGGTACTCGCCCACCTGCAGTACCGTGTCCGGCATCTGCCATTGCCAGTAACGCCGCACCCAGTTGGCCCGTTCGATGATGCCGCTGCCTTCCAGTCGGGAAAACAGCCGGGCCGGAGAGCTGCCCGGCGGCACTTCCAGGGTATCGGTAATCTCGATGCGCAGCGGCTGATTCAGCGTCGCCTGCAATGTCAGGTAGCCCCAGGCACCGACACCCGCAGCCAAAACCAATGATAAAACAATAAGATAAATAACTATCTTGCCAAAAGACTTCAAATCAGGACCTGCTCTGCCAGAGTAACTGCATGGCGTGTATGCGGGCCGACCGGCCATTGCCGATCACCCAGACGTATCACCGGCCAGACGCCAAACACACTGTTGCAACAGAATACCTCGTCGCTGGCCAGCAGCTCATTGGAACTGACCCGACGTTCGATCACAAGCTCCCCCGTTGCGGCGAATTGCTCCATGAGGTAATCACGCATCACCCCGCGCACCCCACACTGATCCAGCGCCGGTGTAAGCCATTGGCCATCGAGGCGCAGGAACAGATTGCTCATGGTGCACTCCACCGGGTCACCCTGCAGGTCGCACACCAGCCCCTCGGCATGTTCGCTGCCCTGCCATTCGCTGCGGGCCAGCACCTGCTCCAGACGGTTGAGGTGTTTGATGCCCGCCAGCAGCGGCTGGTTGCCCAGTCGGGTAGCACAGGAGTACAGGCTGATACCCTGCTGCGCGTTGGCTACCGGATAACCCGGCAAGGGGGAGGAATGGAGAATGCGGGTGGGACAGGCCGGCTCGGGCATGGCATAACCACGCCCCGCCTCACCCCGGGTAACCACCAGCTTGAGCAGACCGCTGCCCAGCTCCGCTGCGGCAACTTCCAGCTCCGCCTGGATCTGCGACAGATCCAGCGCCAGTCGCAGCACGGCGGCACCACGGGCCAGGCGGCTCAGGTGCAGATGCAGCAGGGTTGCGCACCCCCGGCTGACGCGAATGGTCTCGAACAGACCGTCGCCATAGGCCAGCCCCCGATCCCGAACCGAGAGTGTATCGCCCGGGCGACCATTGACCAGACAGCGAGTCGGGGTGGTGGCCATCCGGGCGCTCTCCATCAGATGCGGCGGAACACCAGACTGCCGTTGGTGCCACCAAAGCCGAAGGAGTTGGACACGGTCACCTCCAGCTTGCGGGCCTGGGCCTCGTGGGCCACATAATCCAGATTACAGCCCTCACCCGGATTATCCAGGTTGATGGTCGGCGGAGCCACCTGATCGCGCAGCGCCAGAACACTGAAGATCGCCTCGACCGCACCGGCAGCACCCAGCAGGTGACCGGTCATGGACTTGCTCGAACTCATCGCCAGGCGCGCAGCGTGGTCACCGAATACCGTTTCCACTGCGCGGCTTTCCGCCAGGTCACCGGCCAGCGTGGAGGTACCGTGGGCGTTGATGTAACCGACCGTTTCCGGCGCGACACCGGCATCACGCAGTGCATTGTTCATGCACATGGCCGCACCACGGCCATCTTCCGGCGGCGCAGTCATATGGTAGCCGTCGCCACTCATGCCGAAGCCGATCAGCTCGGCGTGGATATGCGCACCACGGGCCTTGGCATGCTCGTACTCCTCCAGCACCATGGCACCGGCACCATCGGACAGCACGAAACCATCCCGGTCAGCATCCCAGGGACGGCTGGCCTTCTGCGGCTCATCGTTGCGGGTAGACAGCGCCCGGGCAGCACTGAAGCCGCCCAGCCCCAGTCCGGTAGTGGCCATTTCCGAGCCGCCGGCAATCATCACGTCCGCTTCGCCATAGGCGATATTGCGTGCGGCCATGCCCAGGCTGTGGGTGCCGGTGGTGCAGGCGGTGGTCAGCGCGTAGTTCGGACCGCGCAGGCCATACTGGATGGACAGGTAACCGGCCACCATGTTGACGATGGAGCCGGGTACGAAGAAAGGGGATATCCGGCGCGGCCCGCTGTTGAGCAGCAGCGCGTGGTTGTGTTCGATATTGGTCAGACCGCCGATACCCGACCCCATGGAGACGCCGATGCGGTCACGATTGGCATCCGTGATCTCCAGTCCCGACTCGTTCAACGCCTGCATGCAGGCAGCGATACCGTACTGGATGAACAAGTCCAGCTTGCGGGCTTCCTTGGCGGACATGTAGGGCTCGATATCGAAGTCCCGGATCGAACCACCAAAGCGGGTATTGAAGGCACTGACGTCCATATGTTCGATCGGGCCAATCCCACTCTTGCCTGCCACAGCGGCTTGCCAGCTGCTTTCAACCGTATTGCCAAGCGGGCTCAACATGCCCAGGCCGGTTACCACGACGCGTCTACGCGACAAAGGAGACTCCTTAATTCAACTCTTGTGACAGCGGGCTATTGTCCGCATAAAGGCACGGCACGGCAACTGCATGATAGTCGTAGCTGGTTACCTGCTGTTACTGTCACCGACTCCCTGCAGGGAGCGACCGATCCGGTAACGGATCAAGGCCGATGCCCTCAGGGGCTGTCCACAAAAAAGCCGCAGTTCTGAGTCAGGACTGCGGCTTTTTTACAACCTGCAAGCAGACTGCGTGATTACTTCTGATGAGCGTTCACGTAGTTGATAGCTTCCTGCACGGTGGTAATTTTCTCGGCTTCCTCGTCTGGAATCTCGGTCTCGAACTCTTCTTCGAGAGCCATGACCAGCTCAACGGTGTCCAGGGAGTCAGCGCCAAGATCTTCAACAAAGGAAGCACTGTTGGTTACTTCATCTTCTTTAACGCCGAGTTGTTCGGCAACGATTTTCTTGACGCGTTCTTCGATGGTACTCATACCTTGATCTCACTCCTGATTTGCAGTTCCGATAAGCCGGACTGCGGGTAGTTTATAGAAAGCAT
>JAAYHO010000236.1 GCA_012735335.1 Gammaproteobacteria bacterium | reverse complement strand
TCGCTGCGGTCACGCCGAGCCAGTTGTGGTCCGAGGAAATGCTCGGCCATCTGCTGGACAAGAAAGAGGGTGTGCCGCTGCTGCTGGTGCTGGACGGCGTGACCGACCCGCACAACCTCGGCGCCTGTCTGCGCAGCGCCGATGCCGCCGGTGCCCAGGCGGTGATCATCCCCAGGGACCGCTCCGCCAGTCTGTCGCCGACGGTACGCAAGGTAGCCTGTGGTGCGGCGGAAACCGTGCCACTGGTAGCGGTGACCAACCTGTCGCGAACTCTGAAACAGCTGCAGCAACGCGGGCTGTGGGTGGTGGGCACCGCTGGCGAGGCGGAGCAGCTGTTATATGACATCGACCTGAAGGTGCCCAGCGTGATTGTCATGGGCGCCGAAGGCACCGGTATGCGCCGCCTGACCCGTGAGCATTGCGATTACCTGGCCAAGCTGCCCATGGCCGGTACGGTAAGCAGTCTCAACGTCTCGGTTACCGCAGGTATCTGCCTGTTCGAAGCGGTGCGGCAGCGTACGGCGCGCTGATTGGAAACACGCTTTTCCTTGCCAGTCACAGACCACTTCTCTAGAATGGCCGCCCCAAACTTGAGTTCTACTCCTTGCCAGACCATTTGGGTGGCTGGCTATAACCCGTAAGGAGCACCTAATGCGTCATTACGAAATCGTATTTCTGGTTCATCCAGACCAAAGTGAGCAAGTCGGCGGCATGGTTGAGCGTTACACCAAGCTGATCGAAGAAGACGGCGGCAAGATCCACCGTCTGGAAGATTGGGGCCGCCGTCAGCTGGCTTACCCGATCGACAAGATCCACAAGGCTCACTACATCATGCTCAACGTCGAGTGCAGCGCCAAGGCACTGGAAGAGCTGACCGAAAACTTCCGTTACAACGATGCCGTTATCCGTAACATGGTCATCCGCCGTGACGAAGCCGTTACCGAACAGTCTGACATGCTCAAGCCTGAAGACACTGGTCGTGGCGAGCGTCGCGAGCGTCGCGAGCGCACTGACGACAACGACAGCCGCAACGAAGCTGACGACAGCAACGAAGATGATGCTGACGACGCCGATGCCGGTGACGACGAGTAAGTTTTTCGGTTCCCATTCCAGTTAAAAGGAGACGCTGCCATGGCACGTTTTTTCCGTCGCAGAAAGTTCTGCCGTTTTACCGCTGAAGGCGTTAAAGAGATCGATTACAAGGATCTCAACACTCTGAAGGCCTATGTCACCGAAACCGGCAAGATCGTACCCAGCCGTATCACCGGTACAAAAGCCAAGTACCAGCGCCAGCTGGCTGTCGCCATCAAGCGCGCCCGCTACCTGGCCCTGCTGCCCTACACCGACAGTCACGGTCGTTGAGAGGCAGCTTAAACCTGTAATCAGGGATACTGAACCGGTATGCGTGGTCTGGCTGAATACATAATGCGTGGCCGCAGGGAAGCAACCCTCGCGGTAGCGATAGCGACAGCCATTCCCCTGTTGTTCTGGTTCAGTGCGGCAGCTGTGGCGCTGGTGATTCTGCGCCGGGGTCTGTCCGAAGCGTTACCGATTCTTGCATGGGGCCTGTTGCCTGCGGTGGTCTGGGCGGTGGTGGGAGATCTCACCCCGCTGCTGGTGATAGCAGGCAGCGCCGGGTTGGCCGTGGTCCTGCGCCAGCATAATGACTGGCTGCGAGTGGTGCTGCTGGCCGTGCCGCTGGGCGTGGTCTTCGGCCTGGTGCTGCTGACCGCTCTGAGCGAGCCGTTGCAGGCGCTGGCTGGCAACTTCCGCGAGCTGTTGCCGGAGCTGCTGGAGCAGATGGGCGTACAGCTGGATGAGGCGAACAGGGCTTTGCTGCTGGCGCGCCTCGACCAGTTGATGATTCCACTGCTCGGTGGTGTGCTGGGTGCCATGCATATGCTGATGGCGCTGGTCAGTCTGATGATTGGCCGCTACTGGCAGGCCGGGTTGTACAACCCCGGCGGTTTTCGCCAGGAGTTCCAGCAGCTGCGTCTGCCACCGCTGGCGGCTATCAGTCTGCTGGTGCTGGTGGTACTGGCGCCGCAGTGGCCGTCGCTGGCGCTGTTGTCGCCGGTGGCCAGTGTGCCGCTGCTGCTGGCCGGGCTGGCGTTGCTGCATGCTGTGGTCGGTGCAAGGAATCTGGGTAAAGGCTGGTTGGTCGGGATCTATGTGTTACTGGTCCTGTTCATCCGCTTCGCGTACCCCCTGATTGTGTTTTTGGCATTTGTAGATAGTCTGTTCGATTTTCGCTCACGCATGCGGCGGCAAAGGCCCCCACGTGATGATGACGACCCGAACAGCCAAGGTTGAATTCAAAGAGGTCATCGCAATGGAAGTTATCCTGCTCGAAAAGATCGCGAATCTGGGCAGCCTGGGCGACAAGGTCGCCGTGAAAGCTGGCTATGCTCGCAATTTCCTGTTGCCGTTCGGTAAGGCAACTCCGGCCACTGCTGGCAACATCGAAGCCTTCGAAGCGCGCCGCGCTGAGCTGGAGAAGATCGCTGCTGAGAAGACTGCCGAGGCGGAAGCCCGCGCAGCCAAGCTGGTTGATCTGGTTGTTACCATCAGCGCCAACGCTGGTGAAGAAGGCAAGCTGTTCGGCTCCATCGGTACCCGCGACATCGCTGATGCCGTGACCGCCGCTGGCGTTGAGCTGGAGAAGAGCGAAGTACGTCTGCCGGAAGGCCCGCTGCGCACTGTCGGTGAGTTCGACGTGGCTGTGCAACTGCACACCGACGTTGAAGCTACCGTCAAAGTGGCTGTGGTTGCTGGCTGAGCGTAACCGCTGCTGCAGGAGCTGTTGACTGGTCCGACCCGCGGTCGCGGTCAGCTTGACGGCTCTGGTAGACTTGGCACGGCGCCTGTCCCCGGACAGGCGCCGTGTTGTCGTTTAGAAGCCCCTCAATTGCGCATCCGAGCCTGTACCGATGAGTGATCAGATCTACGCCCAGCGTCCGGAGTTGGATCTCCAGACCGCCGCCCTGAAAGTCCCGCCACATTCGATCGAAGCCGAGCAGGCTGTGCTGGGTGGAGTCATGCTGGACAATACCGCCTGGGAGCGGGTGTCCGAGCTGGTCAGCGAGTCGGACTTCTACCGCCATGACCATCGGCTGATCTTCCGCTCGCTGGTCAGCATGGCGGCGCTCAACCAGCCGTTCGACGTGGTGACCCTGGCCGAACACCTGGATCGCGAGGGTCTGATCGATCAGGTCGGCGGTCTGGCCTATCTGGGCCAGCTGGCCAAGAACACCCCCTCGGCGGCCAACATCGGTGCCTATGCACAGATCATCCGCGAGCGGGCGACCATGCGCCAGTTGATCAGTGTCAGTACCGAGATTACCGATACCGCGTTCAACCCCAAGGGCATGCAGCCCAACGAGGTGCTGGACGAGGCTGAACGCAAGATCTTTGCCATCGCTGAAAGTCGTCCCAAGACCGGCGGCCCGGAGTCGGTCAATACACTGTTGACCAAGGCCATTGATCGCATCGACACCCTGTTCAACAGTGAAGGTTCGATTACCGGGCTGTCCACCGGCTTTACCGATCTGGATGGCATGACCTCCGGCCTGCAGCCAGCGGATCTGATCATCGTCGCCGGTCGACCGTCCATGGGTAAGACCACCTTCGCCATGAACCTGGTGGAAAATGCGGTCATGAGCAGTGACAAGGCAGTGCTGGTGTTCTCGCTGGAGATGCCGGGCGAGTCACTGATCATGCGGATGCTGTCGTCGCTGGGGCGGATCGACCAGACCAAGGTGCGTTCCGGGCGGCTGGATGACGAGGACTGGCCGCGACTGACCTCGGCGGTCAACCTGCTGAACGACCGCAAGTTGTTCATTGATGACACCGCTGGCCTGTCGCCGATGGAGATGCGCGCCCGCGCCCGCCGGGTGGTGCGCGAGCACGGTGACCTGTCGCTGATCATGATCGACTACCTGCAGCTGATG
>JAAYHO010000235.1 GCA_012735335.1 Gammaproteobacteria bacterium | reverse complement strand
TACATTGCCGACGCCGTGGCCCGAGTACTGCTGCGCCAGCGTCCGCCGACCATCCTGCAGGCCCAGTAATGACCGCAGCTCCGTTGCAACCGGCACTGGAGCGCTTTCTCGACCATCTGCGCCACGAGCGCCAGCTGTCGGCCCATACCCTGTCTGCCTATCAGCGTGACCTGCTCAACTGCTGCCGCTTTCTCGAGGAGCAGCAGGTCGACGACTGGAACAGGGTGGATAACGCCCTGCTGCGCCGCTACGTTGCCCATCGGCACCAGGCCGGGCTGGCCGGACGCAGCCTGCAGCGCGAACTCAGCGCTATCCGCACCCTGTACCACTACCTGATCCGCGAACGGCTGTGTCGGCATAACCCGGCGCTGGATCTGCGCGCGCCCAAGGCGCCCAACCGTCTGCCCCGGCTGCTGGATGCGGATCAGGCCATGCAGCTGCTGGACGCCCCGGATAATGATGACTGGCTGCTGATCCGCGACCACGCCATGCTCGAGCTGTTCTACTCCTCGGGCCTGCGTCTGGCCGAGCTGGCCGGGCTGAATCTGGACCAGCTGGACATCAACCAGGGCGAGGTACGGGTACTGGGCAAACGCAACAAGACCCGCATCGTCCCGGTCGGGCGTAAGGCGCGGGAGGCGCTGCGCCGCTGGCTCAAGGTCCGACCCAGCGTCACCGATCCCAGTCAGCCAGTGTTTGTCGGCATGCAGGGACGGCGGCTGACGCCCCGGGCCATTCAGCTGCGGGTGCGGCGTTACGGTGTCGAGCAACTGGGCCAGCATCTGCATCCGCACATGCTGCGCCATTCCTTCGCCAGTCATCTGCTGGAGTCATCCGGCGACCTGCGGGCGGTACAGGAGCTGCTCGGCCACAGCGATATCAGCACCACCCAGGTGTACACTCACCTGAACTTCCAGCACCTGGCCGAGGTGTACGACCGTGCCCACCCGAGGGCCAAGCGCAAAACCGAGGATTGAGCAGAGCATTATCATGATTCAGTTGCTGACCTTTGATCTGGACAACACCCTGTGGGAAACCGAACCGGTCGTGGCTGCCGCCGAGCAGACCCTGCTGGAATGGCTGGATGTGCACGCACCGCAGTTCAGCCGCCAGCTCGACCGCGACGCCCGGCGGGCCCTACGCCAGGAGGTGCTGGCCGCCCAACCCGAGCTGCGCCACCGGGTCACCGCCCTGCGCATCGCGGTACTGGAGCTGGGGCTGCGCAAGGCCGGTTATGCGCCGGACGATGCCCGGGAACTGGCGCTGGCCGGGTTCGAGGTATTTCTCGAAGCGCGCCATGCGCTGACCTTCTTCCCCCATTGCGAGCCACTGCTGGAGCAACTGGCCCGGCACTACCAGCTGGCGACCATCTCCAATGGCAACGCCGATGTGCGTCGCCTGGGGCTGGAGAAGTATTTCAAGGTGATAGTCTCCGCCGATGAAGTCGGCCTGAGCAAGCCCGACCCGGCGCCCTTTCTCGCAGCACTGGAGCGCGCCGGGGTGGAGCCGCAACACGCCCTGCACGTGGGCGACCATCCGGTGGATGACATTGCCGGGGCCCGGGCAGTGGGACTGCATACTTTGTGGTTCAACCGGCTGGGCGTGGAATGGACGGGAACAGAGCGCGCCCACGGCGAGGTATGCTGCCTCAGCGAAATTCCGGGTTGGCTGGAGAATTACAAAGGCTGAGTGTTTTAACGCCAGCCCGGCTCCTATCTCCCGTCATTGCGAGCCCGCAAGGGCGTGGCAATCCATGGGCCTCGGAGTGTGGGGCACCCACTGGATTGCCGCGCTGCGCTCGCAATGACGTTGGGGATAAAGGCCAGCTCCGTGTAGCGCAGCTCCACCTCCCGTCATTGCGAGCCCGCAAGGGCGTGGCAAT
>JAAYHO010000234.1 GCA_012735335.1 Gammaproteobacteria bacterium | reverse complement strand
TTCTCCTCGCCGCTGGGGGTCTATGACTTCCAGAAGCGCTCCTCGGTGATCTACTGTTCACCTGAAGGGGCCTCCGAGCTGGGCAAGGTGGCCTCGGTGCTGGCACGCGGCGAAAGCCTCACCGCCCACGCCCGCAGCGCGGAGTATCGAATCAAGAGTTGAGTGCGCGCTGCCCATGGATTGCCACGTCGGCTTTGTCTCCTCGCAATGACGGGGGAGTGGTCTGCTGCAGTGGCATGACAAAGCCGGGCGCAGTATTGTCCCCTTGCCATGACGAGGGAGTGGCTTGCTGCAGTGGCATGGCTTAGCCGAACGCAATGCACGACCCGCTTCACCGTCATTGCGAGCCACGCAGTGGCGCGGCAATCCATACGGGCGTGCCGGTTATATTATTGTCGACCCTGGCTCCGCTGATGAGCCTTTATTGCCCTGGAGTGTTGCCGTGAGCCGTTTCTGGAGTCCCTTTGTCAAGGATCTGGTGCCCTACGTACCGGGCGAGCAGCCCAAGCTGGATAACCTGATCAAGCTCAATACCAATGAAAACCCCTACGGCCCATCGCCAAAGGTGATCGAAGCCATCCGTGGTCATCTGGATGACAGTCTGCGTTTATACCCCGCCCCCAATGCGGATGACCTCAAGAGCAGCATTGCCGACTATTACGGCGTGACCAGCGCCCAGGTCTTTGTCGGCAACGGCTCGGATGAGGTGCTGGCGCACCTGTTCCAGGCCCTGTTCCAGCACGGCAAGCCGGTGCTGATGCCGGACATCAGCTACAGCTTCTACCCGGTGTATTGCGGCCTGTACGGCATCGAGGCCAAACCGCTGCCGCTGGACGAGAATTTCCGCATCCGCGTCGAGGATTATCAGGGCGATAACGGCGGCATCATCTTCCCTAACCCCAACGCGCCCACCGGCATTCTGCTGCCGCTGGATGGCATCGAGCAGATCCTCCAGGCCAATCCGGATTCGGTAGTGGTGGTGGATGAGGCCTATATCGACTTCGGCGGTGAAACAGCAATTGCCCTGGTTGATCGCTATCCCAACCTGCTGGTCACCCAGACCCTGTCCAAATCCCGCTCGCTGGCGGGGCTGCGGGTCGGGCTGGCGGTCGGCCATGCCGACCTGATCGAGGCGCTGGAGCGGATCAAGAACAGCTTCAACTCCTACCCGCTGGATCGTCTGGCGATTGTCGGAGCCACTGCGGCCTTCGAGGATCAGGCGTATTTTGCCCAGTGCTGCCATACGGTGATCGACAGCCGCGAGCAACTGAGCGCGGCGCTGACCCAGCTGGATTTTGAGGTATTGCCCTCGGCCGCCAACTTCGTGTTTGCCCGCCACCGGCAGCGTGATGCGGCGGAGCTGGCCGCCGGATTGCGTGAGCGTAAAGTGATCGTACGGCACTTCCGTCAGCCGCGCATCGAGCAGTTCCTGCGCATTACCGTGGGGACGCCGGAGCAGAATCAGGCGTTGCTGCAGGCGCTGAACAGCCTGTTGCAGGGCTGAGCAGCGGCGCAGCTCAGGAGCTGAAGGTCGGCCTCATGCTGACCTCGGCTACAAAGGTCATGGGCTTGCCGTCGCGCAGTACTTCCAGAGTGACCTTGTCGCCGGGCTGGGTGCGCGCCACCACATTCATGGCCTGACGGCCGGAGGTGGCCTGCTCGCCATTGATGCTGAGAATCACGTCGCCGGGCCGCAGTCCGGCCATCCATGCCGGGCCGTTGCGGTAGAGACCGGAGACGACGATACCCTTGGCCTGAACCAGACCGAAGGATTCCGCCAGCTCATCGGTCAACGGCTGAACCTCGACCCCGAGCCAGCCGCGAATCACCCGGCCCTGTTCGATGATCTGCTCCATCACGTTCATCGCCAGCGGTGCAGGAATGGCGAAGCCGATCCCCTGGGAGCCGCCGGACAGCGAGAAGATCGCGGTGTTGATACCGATCAGCCGACCGTAGGCATCCACCAGCGCGCCGCCGGAGTTGCCCTGGTTGATCGCCGCATCGGTCTGGATGAAGTCTTCATAGGTATTCAGGCCCAACTGGCTGCGCCCGGTGGCACTGATGATACCCTTGGTCACCGTCTGGCCGAGACCGAAGGGGTTGCCGATGGCCAGCACCACGTCGCCGGTACGCAGGTGTTCAGCCTGACTGAGGGTGGCCACCGGCAGATCCGGCAGATCGATCTTGAGGACTGCGATATCGGTTTCCGGATCGGTGCCGATCAGCTCGGCCATGGCTTCGCGCCCGTCCTGCAGGGCGACCAGAATACCGGTGGCGCCGGTCACCACATGGTTGTTGGTAACCAGGTAGCCATCAGAGCGGAGAATGACCGCTGAACCGAGGCTGGACTGACGACGGCTGGGTTCCTGCATGGGCGCTGGATAATCACCGAGAATCTGGCCATCGAGACCGGAACCAGCGCCGCCATTGCGAATCTGTTTGATGGTAAAGATGTTGGCCACGGCAGGTGCGGCATGGTTGACCGCATCACTGTAGGACACCAGCCCCGCTGAGGAAGAGAAGGAGGGGGCGGACGGTAAACTGCTTCTGGCGGCAGGCAAGCCGACCAGCTGGGGGAACTGCTGCACAATCAGCAGTGCCAGTAACAGGCCGCAGATCGCAGGCCAGCCCA
This sequence comes from Gammaproteobacteria bacterium, assembly GCA_012735335.1. Classification (GTDB taxonomy): domain Bacteria; phylum Pseudomonadota; class Gammaproteobacteria; order Pseudomonadales; family Pseudomonadaceae; genus Halopseudomonas. The sequence goes on along the minus strand of JAAYHO010000234.1, from coordinate 1,057 downwards.
AATTGTGCAGTAAACCTTTCAAGGCGGCTCTCTTCCTCCGGCTGCCGGGAAGGCAGCGAATTGTCATTATAAGGACATTCACATGAATGTGTGGTAAATCAAATCAGGACAACTGCACAAAGCAATAAAACTCTTTTATTTCAATGAGGTAGAAAAACAATGACAGCATGCGCCGAGTTGGTGGCTTATTGCAATAATCTGCTGGACTGCAACGCCTTTCAGGATTATTGCCCCAATGGACTTCAGGTAGAAGGCCGCCCCCAGGTCAGCCGGGTGGTCACCGGAGTGACCGCCAGCCAGGCGATGATCGAAGCGGCCGTGGAGGCCGGTGCCGACCTGCTGCTAGTGCATCATGGTTACTTCTGGCGCGGCGAAGCCGCCCCCATCACCGGCCTTAAACAGCGCCGCATCCGCGCACTGCTGGAAAACGACATCAACCTGGCGGCCTATCACCTGCCGCTGGATGCCCACGCCAAGTACGGCAACAACGTACAGCTGGCAGAAGTGCTGGGCTGGCAGATCACTGGCGGCCTGGAGCCGAGCAATCCCCGCTCCATCGGCTTGCAGGGTGAGCTGGCGCAGGAACTCAGCGGTGAGGAGCTGGCTGACCAGCTGGCAGCCAAGCTGGGCCGCACACCCATGTTCATCGCCGGGCACGACCGTCCGGTCAAACGCCTGGCCTGGTGCACCGGTGGTGCCCAGGGCTACATCGAAAAGGCCGTGGCGCTGGGAGTGGATGCCTTCATCAGCGGCGAGGTGTCCGAACAGACCTACCACATCGCCCGGGAATGCGGCATCCACTACTACGCCGCCGGCCACCACGCCACCGAGCGCTACGGCGTCCAGGCGCTGGGCGAACATCTGGTCGAACGCTTCGGCGTCGAACACCAGTTCATCGATATCGACAACCCGGTCTGACCCGCAGCACCATCATAGCGCGCCCCAGCGTCCTGCGAGCCCTGCAACGTCATTGTGAGCCTCTCAACGTCTGCGAGCCCCCCCAACGTCATTGCGAGCGAAGCGCGGCAATCCAGTGGGTGCCGGAAACACCGAGGCC
>JAAYHO010000233.1 GCA_012735335.1 Gammaproteobacteria bacterium | reverse complement strand
TGGCGCCCATCAGGGTGTGCTGGGTGCCGACATGGCGCTCGCCCTGGTACAGCTCGCTGATCACCTGAAAGCCGCTGCGGTCGACGTGGGCGATCCTCACCTCGGCGCGCAGGTCCTCGCCGTAGAAGGTTTCCTGGCGGAACTGGGTGTTGCTGCGCCGGGGCCGCAGGCGTACGTCATCGGAGAACCAGGCGTCGGCGCCGAACTGCTGCAGGTGCGCGCGCATGCGGGCTTCCTGATGCAACTGGTAGATGCGCGAGTTGTTCACATGACGCCAGTTGTCCAGGTCGGTATAGCGCGGGGAGAGGGTGCAGGAGAAGCTGGGGTTATTGTTGGTCATTGTCGTTTCGGCTCGGTCAATCGGCAGGGATCAGGTTATGGGAGCATCCGTCTTTAGCTGGATGGACGCAATCTCATCAGTCTGATAAATAAAGCACAATCAACTACCTTGAACGCAGTCCGGCGATCCCGGGTCGAAGGTTTACATCCATCAAATCCGGGAGTGGGTCATGCTCAGGTTTCTTGCCAGTACGGTAGGTATCATTTTTCTGGTCGGGCTGCTGGTCATCATCGGTCTGTTGATGCTGATCTTCTGAGCCGCCGGGTCCAGTCGTCCCAGCGCAGGTTCAGCCACAACGACAGGCCGATGATCGCCCCGCCCACGGCCAGCCGCAGCAGATCGGCCTGCTGGTTCCAGATCAGCAGGTTGACCAGCAGACCGGCGGGGATCAGGGCGTTGTTCATGATGCCCAGGGTGCCCGCATCGACCTGAGTAGCACCCCGGTTCCAGAAGAAGAAGCCCAGCCCCGAGGCGACCAGCCCCAGCCAGCCGAGCACGCTCCAGTGCAGCCCGCTGGAGGGCATGCGCTGGCTGTCGCCGAGCAGCAGCCAGGCCGGTACCACGACCAGCAAAGCGCCAACGAAGAACAGCCCGAAGCTCTGCCATTGCTGGCGCAGGCTGGCACCGCTGTGGCGCATCAGGTGGGCGTAACCGATCTGGCCTGCGGCAAAGGCCAGGTTGGCCAGTTGCAGCAGCAGAAAGCCCTTCACGTAGTCGTTGCTGATGCCGTCGTAGCGGATGATCCCTGCGCCCAGCACCGCGATCAGGGTGGCGACCACCGGGCCGGTGCTGAAACGGTGGCGCAGGGCGTTGTCCAACAGGGCTATATAGAGCGGCGTGAAGATGGTGAACAGCAGCACCTCGGGCACCGTCAGCAGCTCCATGGACAGGTACAGGCAGATATAGGTGAGGCCGAATTGCAGTGCGCCAATCGCCAGCAGCCCACCGATCACCCTGCCGGGCAGCCCGCGCAGGCGCAGCAGTGGCAGAAACAGCAGGCAGGCCAGCAGCACGCGGGTGAGTACGGCGAAGTAACTATCGACCTGGCCGGCCAGATACTCACCGATCAGGCTGAAGGAAAAGGCCCACAGCAGGGTGACGGCAATCAGATAGGGCATGGTATTCCTGGGATGAGGCGCAGCACTGTAGCGGCGCGGGGGCATGATGATAATAGTGCCGGAAGGGCGGATGCAATTTACCGCCAGCTGTGGCAAATTTGGTCGCTGCCAATGTATTGGCGGTCATTTTCATTTCAGTAAGGAAGCAACATGACTAAAGCAGGGATAGCCGCCACCGCCCTGGTGGTCGTAGCCGCCGCAGGGATTGCAGGCGCATGGTATACCGGTACCCGTCTTGAGGGGGTACTGCTGGACAGCATCGAGCAGGCTAACCAGCGGATGCAGAGCCAGTTCCCGAATACCGATCTGGCTGTGGAGCTGGCCGGGTTCGAGCGGGGCTGGTTCAGCAGTCAGGCCCGCTACCGTCTGCTGCTGCAGGCGCCGGAGGGGGGTGAGCCGGGGCTGGAGGTCTTCGTCAATGATCATATCGAACACGGTCCGCTGCCGCTGTCGCGGCTGACCTCCTTCCGCTGGTGGCCGGTGATGGCGGTCAGTCATGCGCAGCTGGAGCAGGGCGAGGCGCTGGCCGAGCTGTTTGCCGCCAGTGCCGGGCGTCCCCCGGTCACGCTGACCAGCAGTGTGAGTTACACCAACCGGATCACGGGTGAACTGCAGGTCGCGCCGCTGAACTGGCCGGGTGAGCAGTCGGCGACCTTTTCCGGGCTGTCGGCGGTGTATGCAACGGATACCGCCGGTGATGGGCTCAAGCTCAGCGGTCGGGTGGATTCGGTCGAGCTGAAGGGGCAGGCCAATATCAGTCTGGTGGGCATGGATTTCGTCCTTGATCGGCAGCGCGATGCCTCGGGTCTGTATCTGGGCAGCGGCCGTCTGGAGCTGGATCAACTGGCTGCGGTGGTGGATGGTCGCCCTGCGCTGAGTCTCAGCGAAATGGTCCAGTCCGATGTCACCCGACTGGATGCCGACGGTGCCCGCATGGAGATGACCTACCGCATCGGCTCGGTCAATTATGGCGCCAACCGCCTGGGGTCGATGGATATGGGCTGGACCTTGAGTCGTCTTGACCCGCAGTCGGTGCTGGACCTGGCGGCTATCTACAACAGTGCGCTGCTGGGTGATATCGAGCAGCAGCCGCAGGTTCTCAGCGAGCAGCTGGAGGCGGCACTGGGGCAGTTACTGGAAGGGCAGCCGCGGGTGTCGCTGGACAACTTCTCGATCAGGACGACCAACGGCGAGAGCCGCTTCAGCCTCGGCCTGGATCTGGATCGCCCGCTGTCCCTTGAGCTGCCGACCGAGGTGCTGGTGCCGCAGCTGATCGACAGGCTGGAGGCCAAACTGGTGCTGTCCAAGCCGATGCTGATGGATATGGTACGGCACAAGGCGCTGTTCCAGCCGCAGGCGGATCAGGCAGCGGTGGAGCAGGAGGCAGCCGTGCTGGTGGAGATGGTCGCAGGCATGGCGGAAATGCTGCAGCTGGGTCAGATCGAGGGGGACAATATTCTCTCGCAACTGAGCTACGCGGGCGGTTCAGCCAAGCTCAACGGTCAGCCCATCGCGCTGGAAGACCTGGTCGGCCTGCTGGCCGGCATGCAGGGGATGTAAGACCTTTGATGCAGACGGCTGCCTTGGCAGTGTCATGCCGGGCAGCTACCATGGTTCGCCATGGGTCGTGACGGAGAGTCACGGTTTGCTGAATCAAGAAGGATACAGATGACTGCCATTGATGAGTTGCACCTGATGCTGAGCCTGCTGGTGCTCGGTTTTCTGCTGTTGGGGGTGGGTTTCAATTTTCGTGACAAGGGCTGGGGTGTGGCCCTGATGATGGCTGGCTCGGCGGTGGTGCTGCTGACCATTGCCGCGCGTATCATCGATGCGGTGACTCTGTAGACCTTCAGGGTAAGCCCACGGGCTGCCATCGGCAGCCCGCAGCATCATTCAGAAGTGCACCTTGACCAGCAGGTTGGTGACGTTCTGATTGGTATCAAAAGCAGATGTGTTCTTGATGCCGTACTTGTTCTTCCAGTAACTGTATTCAATCCCGGCATACAGCTGCTTCGCCTTCCAGCCCAGCGATTTGCCCAGGTCGTATTTGACCTGCGGGTTGAAGTGCAGGTTGGCGTGTTTGCCATCCCCATCGTTGTCCACGATCCAGTCGATATAACCGTCGATCAGGATATCGGACTTGCCTACAGGCAGGGTGACTGCCCACACCGGGGTGATCTGCCACGCGCTGCGCACGCCTTCGGGCGTATCGGAGTGCAGATAATAGGTGTTCAGCTGCAGGTAATCGAAGCCGGGTACGGCCAGATCCACGGCTGGGCCGAGCAGGTAGTTCTTGATGTCGCCACGGCCGACCTCATAGGTACCTGCCAGCAGCACATCCTTGATCGGACCCAGGCTCAGGTCGCGGCCGCTCAGCTTGCCGAAGGACAGGCGCGGGGCTATCTCGCCATACCAGGTGCTGTTGTTGCCGTTGGCATCTTTTGCACCGTTGTAGTGGATGCTGTCGACGAACAGGAACAGATCACCGAAGCTCCAGCCGCTGACGTGCTCGAAGGTGACGGCCTGCTGGATCGACGGGTCGACCTGGAAGTCCTTGCCGTACAGGTAGGTCAGGCTGTTGTCCTGCCAGAGCAGGGGAGAGGCAACCGCGAGGCTGCTGCTGAGGGCGAGGGTGGCGGCGGCGCCCTTGATCAATGTGCGCATGGGGAGTGGTTCCGGCTGCTGGGTTGACGAAGCGCGCCATATTAAACCGCCAGGGGTGTGCTGTCAGTAGCCGCCCTTGATTACCTCGATGCCCTTGTTCAGCACCCGACGCCAGGCCTCCAGCCCCGACTGATCCATTTCCGCATCGTGCTTGCGGATGGTGCTCAGCAGCGCTTCCAGCCAGTAGTTGTACAGGTGCGGTTTGATATCCAGTTTCCCCCGGGAGTGGGACTCGGCCAGCGCCTGCAGTTTGGTCGGTGGCAGGCCGCGGGCGTACAACACCAGGTTGAGAATGCCCGCACGCAGCAGATGCTTCTGCGCGCTCATGTCGGTGTCGATGAACTTCTCGCTTACTTCCGGGGAACTGGCCAGAAAGGTAGTGTAGAAATCATCAAAGAAGGCCGGGCTCTTGCAGCAGCGCCCATAGCTCTGGAAGACCAGATTATCATCAGTCATGTGCATGTAACCGTCTGAATTTGCCGGAGCGCAAGGGAGACTCGGGCATGTTTTTTCATATGACCGAGTGCCGTTTTTCCCGGCATCGGTGTATGGTTCGAAACTCGCGGGGGCGCATCATACCCTAAAGTGGGATCTTCGGTATGTTGTACCTCGGTCTAAGGAATGCCGATTGTGGGGAGTTGATCAGGGGATGTTGTTGATACGCGGGCTGAGCTGGCTGATTCTGTTCCAGTTGCTGGGCACGGCCCTGAATGTGCTGTTTCTGCCGTTTCTGCCCAGTGCCATCATCGGCATGATCCTGCTGGTGCTGTTCCTGCGTTTTCGCGGGCAGGTCAGTGAGTCGGTGGAAACCGCCTCCTCGGGGCTGCTGCGCTTTCTGCCGTTGCTGCTGACGCCACCGGCTACCGGCATCATGATGTACGGCAGCGAGATTGCCGCTGATGCTGCCGCCATTCTGGTCAGCCTGACTGTCTCCTTCATTCTGGTGGTGCCGCTGACCGGCCACCTGATGCAGTATCTGATCAAGCGTCAGTCGCGCCGGGAGGAAGCATGAACGCCTTGCTGGCCGCCTGGTCGGCGGTGGTCGCCCACCCCCTGTTTCTCATTGGTCTGACGCTGGGCGTGTATCAACTGGGCCAGACCCTGTATGACCGCACCCGCATGGCCCTGCTGCACCCGCTGATCGTGGCCATTGCCCTGCTGATTCCGGCACTGTGGCTGCTGGGGCTGGAATACCCGGCCTACCGGGATGCGGTATTCCCGCTGACCATGCTGCTGGCCCCGGCCACGGTGGCGCTGGGGGTGCCGCTGTACCACAACCTGCGGCGCATCCGGCAGTACTTCTGGCCGGTGATGATCACCCTGCTGGTTGGCGGGGTGTTCGTGACCGTGCTGACCCTGCTGCTGGCCTGGCTGCTGGGCGCGGATTTCGCCATGCTCATGACCCTGGCACCCAAGTCTCTGACCACGCCGATCGCCATGGTGGTGGCTGAGCAACTGGGTGGCGTGGCGGCGCTGGCGGCGGGTTTTGTCATGTATACCGCGGTGCTCGGTGCGCTGATGGGGCCCTGGCTGCTGAGCGTCACCGGCGTCACCCAACCCTCGGCCCGGGGCATGGCCCTGGGCCTGTCCGCCCACGCCGTCGGTACCTCCCGGGCGCTGGAGGAGGGCGACGAAGCCGGCGCCTTCGCCGCCCTGGCCATGAGCCTGATGGGCATAGGCACCGCCCTGCTGCTGCCGCTGGTCGTTACCCTCTGGCTGATGTTCTGACCCTCCCTCCCTCCCGGAAGTGCCGGGTTCCATCCCGGCAATTCGGGGTTGCAGCGGGCAGGCAGTGAGCTTGCGACGACTTGTCGCTTCCGTGATCGCTTTTATATTAGATTATCTTGATATAGCATTATTCCCACTGATCAAGGGAGACACCTGATGGATATTGTCGAGCTATCAAGATTGCAGTTTGCCTATACGGCGATGATTCACTTCCTCTTTGTCCCGCTGACCTTGGGGCTTTCCTTCATCCTGGCGATCATGGAGTCGGTCTATGTGATGACCGGCAAGCAGGTCTACCGTGACATGACGCGCTTCTGGGGCAAGCTGTTCGGTATCAACTTTGCGTTGGGGGTTACCACGGGGCTGGCCATGGAGTTCCAGTTCGGAACCAACTGGTCCTATTACTCCCACTATGTGGGGGACATCTTCGGAGCACCGCTGGCGATCGAAGCGCTGATGGCGTTCTTCCTCGAGTCCACCCTGGTGGGGCTGTTCTTCTTCGGCTGGGACCGCATGAGCAAGGTCAAGCATCTGGCGGTGACCTGGCTGATGGCGCTGGCGACCAACCTGTCGGCGCTATGGATTCTGGTGGCCAATGGCTGGATGCAGTATCCCATCGGCTCCGAGTTCAATATCGAGACCATGCGTATGGAGCTGACCAGCTTTGCTGAGGTGCTGTTGAACCCAGTGGCCCAGGTCAAGTTCGTGCACACGGTATCCGCGGGTTATGTCACCGGCGCGATGTTCGTGCTGGCGATTTCCAGCTGGTACCTGCTCAAGGGCCGGGATCTGGCCTTTGCCCGCCGCAGCTTTGCCATTGCCTCTGCCTTTGGCCTGGCGGGGGCGCTGTCGGTGATCGTGCTGGGTGACGAGTCCGGCTACGAGCTGGGCGACGTGCAGAAAGTCAAGCTGGCAGCCATTGAGGCCGAGTGGGAGACCCATCCCGCACCGGCGGCTTTCACGCTGTTCGGCCTGCCCAACCAGGAAACCCGCAGTACCGACTATGCGGTGCGCATCCCCGCAGTTATGGGGCTGATTGCCACCCGCTCCATCGATCAGCAGGTGGATGGTTTTGACCGCATTCTGGAGCAGAACCTGCAACGCATCATCCGCGGTCAGGAAGCCTACCAGTTGATGACTCGGATCCGCGCCGGAGATCGTGACGAGCAGGTTCGCAGTCGCTTCGAGGAACTGCGTGATGATCTGGGTTATGGGCTGCTGCTCAGCGTATACGCCGAGGATGTGGCCAAGGCTACCGATGCGGAGCTGGCCGCTGCGGTGGAGGCTTCCATTCCCAAGGTGTGGCCGCTGTTCTGGGCGTTCCGCATCATGGTTGCCTGCGGTTTTCTGATGCTGGTGATCTTTGCCTTTGCCTTCTGGCACAGTGCCCGTCGCACGCCGGACAAGCCGCGCTGGTTGCTGCGCCTGGCCCTGTTCAGTCTGCCGCTGCCGTGGATCGCCAGTGAGGCTGGCTGGTTCGTGGCCGAGTATGGACGCCAGCCTTGGGCCATCGGTGAGATTCTGCCGACTGCGCTGGCGGTGTCCTCGCTTACCGCCGGTGAGGTGCTGGGTACGCTGGCGGCCATCGTGGTGTTGTACAGCATTTTCCTGATCATAGAGGTCTGGCTGATGGTCAGGTTTGCCCGCAAGGGGCCGTCGAGTCTGCACACCGGCCGCTATGATCTTGAAACTGGCAAGCTACAGGAGGTCTGATCATGGACTATGAAGCCTTGCGTTTTATCTGGTGGGTGCTGATCGGCGTGCTGTTGATCGGTTTTGTGATCACCGATGGTTTTGACATGGGGGTGGCCAGCCTACTCAAGGTGCTGGGCCGGAATGACGAGCAGCGACGGGTCATGATCAACTCCGTGGGCCCGCACTGGGATGGCAACCAGGTCTGGCTGGTGACGGCTGCCGGTGCCTTGTTTGCTGCCTGGCCACCGGTCTACGCGGCTGCCTTCAATGGTTTCTACTTTGCCATGATGCTGACCCTGTTTGCCCTGTTCCTGCGGCCACTGGGTTTCGAGTACCGGGCCAAGATCGACAGTGACCGCTGGCGCAGCCGTTGGGACTGGGCCCTGACCGTAGGTTCGGCGGTGCCGGCACTGATCTTCGGGGTGGCCTTCGGCAACCTGCTGCAGGGGGTGCCGTTCCACTTTGACGAGCTGCTGCGGTTGGATTACACCGGCAGTTTCTGGGCTCTGCTCAACCCCTTTGCCCTGCTGGCCGGGGTGCTCAGCCTGGGGATGATCATCAACCACGGTGCTACCTATCTCCAGCTCAAGACCGAGGGCGATCTGCTGCAGCGCAGCGAGCGCATATCCGGCTGGCTGGCCCCGCTCTGCGCGGTGCTGTTTGTGCTGGCCGGCATCTGGCTGTGGCTGGGCATTGATGGCTTCCGGGTGATCGATGGTATCGATACCAACGCTGCCAACCGCACCATGGATAAGACCGTGGAGATGGCCAGTGGTGCCTGGTTTGACAAGTACGGCCGCTGGCCGCTGCTCTGGTTGGTGCCGCTGCTTGGGGTGGCAGGCTTTGTTGCATGCGGACTGGCGAGCCGGGTGGGGAGCCATGTCACCGCATTTGTCAGTTCGGCACTGGCCATGGCCATGGTGGTGGTCACTGCCGGGGTGAGCATGTTTCCCTTCCTCATGCCGTCCTCTACTGTGCCCAACCACAGTTTGACCATGTGGGACGCGACTGCCAGCGAAACCACCTTGATGATCATGTTCGTGGTGGCCTGTATTTTCGTGCCCATCATCCTCGGCTACACCGCCTGGGGTTACTTTGTGATGCGCGGGCGGATCTCCGAGCAGCATATCCGCGACAACACCCACAACCTGTACTGAGGAGGCGATCATGTGGTATTTCACTTGGATTCTCGGGGTGTCACTGGCTTGTGCCTTTGCCATTATCAACGCCATGTGGTTGGAGTTGAACGGCTATGAAGGGGAGGATGACCAGCCCGATGGCTGATCCCCGCAGAGGAGTGGATAGCTGGCTGCGCTGGTTGCTGGCCAGCCAGCGCACCCTCTTGCTGACAGCCCTGCTCACGGCCCTGGCCGGTGCGGGGCTGTTCATTTTGCAGAGCTGGTTGCTGGCCGGACTGTTCAGCGACTGGCTGCGCGCCTGGCAGGCGGGGGAGTTGCTGCAACCCCGGGCGCTGTGGGCCGTGTTGCCGGGCCTGGCTGTCTGCCTGGTGCTGCGGCCGTTACTGCAGCATGCGCGCGAGTACTACGCTGAGCTGGCCAGCCTGCGGGCTCGCAACCTGTTGCGTGGCCTGCTGCAGCAGCGTCTGGCCATGCTGGGCCCGGCGCGACGTGTTCTGGGGGCCGATGGTCAGTTGACCACGGGGCTGCTGGAGCAGGTCGACGCGCTGGATAGTTACATGGCGCGTTATCAGGTGCAGAGCCGGCTGGTGGTGCTGGTGCCGCTGGCGATCCTGCTGGCTACCGCCTGGTACAGTCTGGCGGCAGCGGCCCTGTTGCTGCTCACCGCGCCTCTGGTGCCGCTGTTCATGGTGCTGCTGGGGCGTGCTGCCGAGGCGGCCAGTCAGCATCAGTTCAATGCCTTGGGGCGCATGAGTGGGCGCTTTCTCGATCTGCTGCGGGGGCTGCCGACGTTGCGTCAGCTGCAGGCCCTGCCACTGGCTGTGGAGGCGGTGGACTCGGCCGCCGAGGAGTATCGCTGGCGCACCATGCAGGTGCTGCGCATGGCCTTTCTGTCCACCGCTGTGCTGGAGTTCTTCGCGGCTCTGGCTATCGCTCTGGTGGCGGTGTACCTCGGGCTTGGGCTGCTCGGTCTGCTGCCCTGGGCCAAGGGGGAGATCCCGGTGCCTTATCAGGGGGCATTGTTCATTCTGCTGCTGGCTCCGGAGTTCTACGCCCCCCTGCGACAGCTGGGCAGTGATTATCATGCCCGGGCCGAGGCCAGGGCGGCGATAACCGAGCTGCTGCCACTGCTGCAGATGGAGGTTTGGCACCCCGCCGGAACCGCGCACCCGGACCGGCCAGGGGCACCTACTCTGAGGCTGCGGCAGCTGCGCGTGGCCGGGAGTGACGGTAGATTGCGTATGGCACCGCTGGACCTGGATGTAGCGGCTGGCCAGCGGTTGCTGGTGCAGGGGCAGAGCGGCAGCGGTAAGTCGACCTTGCTGAATGTGCTGCTGGGTTTTGTGCCTTATCAGGGGGAAGCGCAGGTCTATGCTCAGGAGCTGGCTGACCTTGATCGCACCGCCTGGCAGGTACGGATCGGCTATCTGGCCCAGCAACCCGAGCTGTTGGCCGCCAGTGTGGCCGACAACTTGCGGCTGGCCGCTCCCGGAGCCAGCGACGGGGAGCTGTGGCAGGTGCTGGAAAAGGTAGGGTTGGCCACCTTGTTGCGCCGTCTGCCGCTGGGCCTGGATACCCCGCTGGGGGAGCGTGGGCTGGGGCTGTCCGGTGGCGAGCAGAGCCGCCTGGCGCTGGCCCGGCTGTTGCTGCGCGATGCCTCGCTGTGGCTGCTGGATGAACCTCTGGCCCATCTGGACCCGGAAACCGCCGAGCAGATCGGGGCGCTGATCGAGCGGCTCAGTCGGGGGCGCACCCTGCTGCTGGTCAGTCATGGGAGTGGCGGACTGGATTGGCTGGAGTCGGTACATGAACTGGTGCCAGCGCAGGGGCAGACAATATGAAACGGGTACGGCTGCGTGATCTGACCCGCTCGCGCCCCGGGGCCTGGCTGCTGGCCGCTCTGCTGGGGGCGGTTACGGTGTTTTCCGTGACAGGCCTGCTGGCCACTTCCGGTTGGTTCATCACTGCAGCAGCGCTGGCCGGGCTGCTGAGTGGTGCCGCTGGTTACGGTTTCGACGTGTTTCGACCAGCGGCAATCATACGTTTCTTCGCTATCGCCCGTACGGCCGGGCGCTACACCGAGCGGTTGGCCTCGCATAATGCGGTGCTGGGCCTGCTGCGGGATCTGCGGGTGCAGCTGTTCAGCCATATAGCCCATCTGCGCAGCGACCCTCGGCGTTGGCGTTCGGCCCATGTGTTGCAGCGGCTGGTGACTGATATCGACCTGCTGGACCGTTTCCCACTGCAAGTGTTGTTGCCCTGGTTGTGGGCTGGTCTGCTGCTGGCCGGAGTATCAACTCTGTTGGCTCTGCTCGATCTCCGGCTGCTGGTGGTCAGCAGCTTGTTGGCACTGGCCTGGCTACTACCGCTGATTGGCTGGCGGCTCGGTGCCAGGTTGGCTGAGGCCGCCGGGCAGGCTCAACAGCAGCGCCGGGAGTACCTGTTGGATAACCTCCGTCTGCTCAGTGACCTGCTGGTCTGGCAGCACTGGGAGCATCGGCGCTTGGGTTTTGATGAGTTGGATCAGGCTTGCCAGCAGCTGGAGTGGCGTCAGCAGCGTCTGACGGCCTGGGTAGGACTGGGGCAACAACTATTGCTGGGGCTGGCGACCCTCTGGCTACTGATAGTTGGGGCTGGATTGGTGCGTGGGCAGGAGCTGGAGCTGGCCTGGCTGCTGGCGACGTTGCTGGCGCTGTTCGGCCTGGGCGAGACCCTGGCGCCACTGGCGGGCACCGTGGTGGCGTTGGGTATGAGCCGCACCGCCCGGGATCGTATCAACAGCACCCTGGACGAAGCGCAAACCCCATCGGAGCATGTTGCTGAGCAGCCCGTGGCTCCCTGGCACCTGCAGCTGCAGGGCGTTAGTTGTCGACGACCGGGGGCACTGACCGGGCCGCAGGATATCCAGTTAGAGCTGCACAGTGGTGAGCAGCTGTGGATCAAGGGGCCGTCAGGGGCTGGCAAGTCGACCCTGCTGGATTTGCTGGCCGGAGCGTTGGCCCCTGAGCAGGGCTCATGCCTGCTCAATGGTCAGCCACTGGAGAGCTGGGATCTGCGCTGGGTGATCGGCTACCTGCACCAGCAGATCGATCTGTTCGACCTCAGTCTGGCGGCCAACCTGCGACTGGGTGCCCCCCAGGCCAGCGATGCCCGGCTGTGGCAGGTGCTGGAGGATGTGGCGCTGGCGGACTGGGCCCGGGAGCGGGGGCTGGATACTCCTCTGGGTGAGCAGGGCAGCGCCGTTTCCGGAGGTCAGGCCCGGCGTATTGCCCTGGCTAGATTACTGCTGGCCGAGCGCCCGATACTGCTGCTGGATGAACCCTTCGCCGGGCTGGATACTGCAACCCGGGAGCACATCATGCAGGCGCTGCTGCGCCGTCAGCGGGATGGACTGCTGGTCATTGCCAGTCACCAGCCGGTCAGCGCAGAGCGGTTGTGCACCTTGCGGATAGGCTGATATCGCCCGGGAACGCTGCCTCCTGGGAACGTCGAGCACCAGCTCGATGAAAGGAGTTGTCTGAAACACTGCGGACGAGCTGGTGCTCGTCCCTCCCGGGAGTGTCAGGATGAGAGAGGTTCGTCCCTGTGCCGAGATCTTTCGCCCCGAGGGCGGGGCTCCTACAATAGCTTTGGGAGTTCCTGTAGGAGGCGCGCCCTCGCGCCGAACGGGCTGCTTCGGACTCCCACCTGCTTTTACCAGCTATCCACAAACGGCCTCGTTCCGGCCTGTAATGATTCCGGCGGTGCCGAGTTCAAGCCGCGCAGCAGCCAGTCGCGGGTTTCCAGTGGGTCGATCACCGCGTCTATCTCCAGGAAACTGGCCATGCTGATGCCCTTGCCCCGGGCGTACAGTTCGCCCACCAGTTTGTCGAACAGCGCCTGCTGCTCGGCGGGGTCTTCCAGCGCTGCCAGTTCCTTGGCAAAGCCCAGCCGCACCGCGCCTTCCAGGCCCATGGCGCCGAATTCGCTGCTCGGCCAGCCGATGGTGAACATCGGCGCATGGAAGCTTCCAGCGGCCATGGCCTGGGCGCCGAGGCCGTAGCCCTTGCGCAGGACCACGGTGAAGAAGGGAATCTTCAGGCTGGCGGCGGTGACGAACATGCGCGAGACATGGCGTACCGTGGCCTGCTGCTCCGATTCCGGGCCGACCATGAAGCCGGGGGTATCGCACAGGGAGACCATCGGCAGGCCGTGGGCCTGGCACAGTTGCATGAAGCGGGCAGCCTTGTCCCCGGCGGCGGCATCGATGGCGCCGCCCAGATACATGGGGTTGTTGGCCATCAGGCCGAAGGCCTTGCCATTGATGCGCACCAGTGCGGTGATCATGCCCGGGGCAAATTCCCGGCGCAGCTCCAGCACCGAGTCGGTGTCGGCCAGGGCGTGGATGACCTCGCGGATGTCATAGACCCGCAGGCGGTTCTCCGGAATCAGGTGGCGCAGCAGGCGCTGGTCGGCGCATTCGCCGCCGGCCAGGTCGCCTTGAAAATACGACAGATACTGTTTGGCGATACGGGTGGCCTCGGCTTCGTCCTCGACCAGCACGTCGATCACCCCGTTGGGCCCCTGCATGCTGGTCGGGCCGACCTCTTCGGGGGTATAGCTGCCCAGCCCGCCCCCTTCGATCATTGCCGGACCGGCCATGCCGATGGTGGCGTTGCGGGTGGCGATGATCACGTCGCAGCAGCCGAGCAGCGCGGCGTTACCGGCAAAACAGCGCCCGGAGACCACACCGACCAGCGGTACCTGGCCGCTGAGCCGGGCCATGCGCATGAAGGTGGTGCAGTCCAGCCCGGCCACGCCGACCTTGTCCACATCCCCGGGCCGCCCGCCGCCACCTTCGGTGAAGAACACCAGCGGCAGACGCCATTGTTCGGCCAGATCCAGCATGCGGTCGGTCTTCTTGTGGTTCATCACGCCCTGGGTGCCGGCGAACACCGTGTAGTCGTAACTCATGGCCATGCAGCGTGCGGCCTCGGCACCGAACAGCCCGGCGTTGACCGTGCCGATCCCGGCGATCAGACCGTCGGCCGGGCTCATCTTCAGCAGGTCTTCATGACTGCGACGGGTGCGCTGGGCGGCCAGGGCGAAGCCGCCGTATTCCATGAAGCTGCCTTCATCCAGTAGCTCGGCGAGGTTTTCCCGGGCGGTGCGCTGGCCGGTTCTGCGCCGTCGGGCGACGGCCTCCGGGCGTTGCTGGTCGGTGAGCTGGGCCTGGCGCTCCAGTACCTCCTGCAGGTCGGCGCGGATATGCTCCAGGTCGATCTGCTCTTCGCTGAGTTGCTGGCCGCTGCTGTCGCCGGTGGGTTCGATAAATGCCAGTGGGCTGCCTTCGAACAGGTTATCCCCGGGATTGGCTGCCAGTTCGCGGATGATGCCGCCATATTCGGCCTTGACCACGAAC
>JAAYHO010000232.1 GCA_012735335.1 Gammaproteobacteria bacterium | reverse complement strand
TGGTAGATGGCACCGATGGAGATCATGGCAACCCAGCCCAGTGCACCGGCGTGTACGTGACCAATGGTCCAGTCGGTGTAGTGGGACAGCGCGTTCACGGTCTTGATGGCCATCATCGGACCTTCAAAGGTGGACATGCCGTAGAAGGCCAGAGCCACAACCAGGAAGCGCAGGATCGGGTCGGTACGCAGTTTGTGCCAGGCGCCGGACAGGGTCATCATACCGTTGATCATGCCACCCCAGCTCGGAGCCAGCAGAATCAGCGACATCACCATGCCCAGGGTCTGAGCCCAGTCAGGCAGGGCGGTGTAGTGCAGGTGGTGCGGGCCAGCCCAGATGTACAGGCCGATCAGCGCCCAGAAGTGCACGATGGACAGACGGTAGGAGTAGATCGGACGCTCGGTCTGCTTGGGTACGAAGTAGTACATCATGCCCAGGAAGCCGGCAGTCAGGAAGAAACCAACCGCGTTGTGACCGTACCACCACTGCACCATGGCGTCAGTGGCGCCAGAGTAGAGGGAGTAGGACTTCCACATGCTGACCGGGATTTCCAGGTTGTTGACCACGTGCAGCACAGCAATGGTGATGATGAAGGCGCCGTAGAACCAGTTGGCGACATAGATGTGCTTCATCTTGCGCTTGGCAATGGTGCCGAAGAACACCATGGCATACGCCACCCAGACCACCGTGATCAGGATGTCGATCGGCCATTCCAGCTCGGCGTATTCCTTGGTGGTGGTGTAGCCCAGCGGCAGGGTGATGACGGCCAGCACGATAACGGCTTGCCAACCCCAGAACACGAACGCAGCCATGCCATCAGAGATCAGGCGGGCTTGGGTCGTGCGCTGCACAACGTAGAAGGATGTACCCATCAGGGCGCATCCGCCAAAGGCGAAGACAACTGCGTTGGTGTGCAACGGACGCAAACGTCCGAAGCTGGTCCAGGGCAGGTCGAAGTTCAGGGCGGGCCATACTAACTGGGCGGCAATAAAGACGCCCAGAGCCATACCGATGATACCCCAGACCACCGTCATAACGGCGAACTGACGCACCACCTTGTAGTTATAGGCTGTTGGAGTGGTTGCTGTGCTCATGCGAGAGATTCCCACGGATAGCAAAGGTTAAAGGGGTCAAAGCGGGCGCAGTATGGGAAAAGACCCCACTGATTGCAATGACTCATGTCAATGTAATAGCGGCCTGGAAGAGGGGAAAACGCACGGAAAACGCTGTAATGGCATAAGCAGAAGCAGGGAATTACGTGCCGCCAGCGGTTCCGCAGGACCTCCCCACAGGCCGGATTACCGGTGCACGCAAGGATAAGCCCCAGGGCCGGATGTGTGAAGGGGGGTTCCCCTGGTGGTCTGTGGCATGATGTCGCACTTGTCCGCAATCAAGGCATTGTCCGGCGCTTGCTGATCGCTCTGTTCCGGCGCTTTCGTGCCATCGCCGCAGGGGCAGACAGCGGCGGCGGGGCAGCTTATATTGCCCGGCCCGGAATGTCAGCAATCGTCAGTCATCAACAGGAACAGCCCATGTCAGTCAGCTTTCTGGAAAACCCGGCCCAGGGCTCCGTCCGCGCCACCCTGCTACTTGCCCATGGCGCCGGAGCGCCCATGGACAGTGACTTCATGGAGCTGCTGAGCACGGCGCTCAGCCAGCAGGGGATACGGGTACTGCGCTTCGAGTTTCCCTATATGGCCGCCCGGCGGCAGGGTCAGGGCAAGCGCCCGCCCAATCCCATGCCGGTGCTGCTGGAGAGCTTCCGCGAACACTACGCAGCGCTGACCGGGCCGCTGTTTATCGGCGGCAAATCCATGGGCGGGAGGGTAGCCAGCATGTTGGCCGACGAACTGAGCCCGGCAGGCGTGATCTGCTTCGGCTACCCCTTCCACCCGCCGGGCAAACCGGAACGTACCCGCACCGAACACCTGGCCGAAGCGCGCACCCAGATGCTGATAGTGCAGGGCACCCGCGACCCCTTGGGCAAGCCTGACGAGGTGGCCGGCTATCGGCTGTCGGAGCAGATTCAACTGAGCTGGCTGGAGACTGGTGATCATGACTTCAAACCGCTCAAACGCAGCGGCCTGACCCAGCAGCAACTGATCGACCAGGCCGCCAGCGCCACCTGGTCGTTCATGCAGGGCATATAACCGGGGTTATCCATCAGTACTATATAAAGGGTGCACTCCGGCCCTGCTTGTCCTGCCGACCCTGCGCACTGTCTGTGCTTGTTGGTCGCGTATTTGTCCGTGGTCAATCCGGGGCTCAGGCAGTAGCATGGTGGCTGTTTTCGTTTATCTGGACTGGAATCATGACTTCGATAGACCGTGCTGCCGTAGAACAGGCCCTGACCCGTTATCAGGACCCCTACCTCAAGACCGACCTGCTCAGCGCAGGTTGCCTGAAATCCCTGCAGATCAACGACGGCCGCGTCAGCGCCGAGCTGCAACTGGGCTATGCCGCAGGCAACATCATCAACGGCATCGAACAGATGCTGACGGTGGCGGTGGAGGACGTGCCCGGCGTCGAGTCGGCGGATATCAAGGTCAGCTGGGCAGTGCAGGCCGCGCCCACTCAGGGTACAGTCGCCTCGCTGGCCAACGTCAAGAACATCATCGCCGTATCCTCCGGCAAGGGCGGGGTGGGCAAGTCCACCACCTCGGTCAACCTGGCCCTGGCGCTGGCCGCCGAAGGTGCCCGGGTAGGGGTGCTGGATGCCGATATCTACGGCCCGAGCATGGGTCTGATGCTCGGCGTCCCTTCCGGCACCAAACCCCAGGTGCGGGACGAGAAATGGTTCGTACCGCCGCAGGCTCACGGTGTTCAGGTCATGACCATGGCCTTCCTCGCCGACGACAAGACGCCGATGGCCTGGCGTGGCCCCATGGTCTCCGGCGCACTGCTGCAACTGCTGACCCAGACCGCCTGGGATGATCTGGATTACCTGGTCGTGGACATGCCCCCGGGCACCGGCGATATCCAGCTGACCCTGGCGCAGAAGGCCCCGGTAACCGGCTCGGTGATCGTCACCACACCCCAGGACATAGCCCTGCTGGATGCGCGCAAGGGTATCGAAATGTTCCACAAGGTGAACATCCCGGTGCTCGGCGTGGTGGAGAACATGGCCGTGCACATCTGCTCCAACTGCGGCCATGCCGAACATCTGTTCGGTGAAGGCGGCGGCGTGCGTCTGGCCGAGGAATACGGCGTCGAACTGCTCGGCTCCATGCCCCTGTCGATGATGATTCGCGAGCAGGCCGACGGCGGCAAACCCACCGTGATTGCCGAGCCGGAAACACAGATCAGCCTGCTGTACCAGGACATGGCCCGGCATATCGCCGCCCGCATCGCCGCCCGCGCCAGTCAGTCCGTGGTACCCCAGATCCACATCAGCGACGATTGACCGAGCATGCGCGCTAAGGTCGTCGGCGAGCAGGTGCTCGCCAACCCGGGAGGGACGAGCACCAGCTCGTCCAACGGCCTGGCGGAGAATATGGTGCGCGGAACTGCCTCCGCTCATCGAGCTGGTGCTCGACGTTCCCGGAGGGGCTCAGTGTTCCCGGCGCCGCACTCCCCGGGCTTCAGTGTCACGACAATAACCGGTAAGATGCAGCCCTCTTTTTCAACGCTTGGATCAGGACGCACCCCATGACTATCAAATCGGACCGCTGGATACGTCAGATGTCGCAGGAACACGGCATGATCGAACCTTTTGTCGAGCGCCAGGTGCGTGGTGACGAAGGCGAACGGGTGATCTCCTACGGCGTATCCAGCTACGGCTACGACGTACGCTGCGCCGACGAATTCAAGGTGTTCACCAACATCCACTCGGCAACCGTAGACCCCAAGCACTTTGACGAGCGCAGCTTCGTCGACGTGAAAAGCGACGTCTGCATCATCCCGCCGAACTCCTTCGCCCTGGCCCGCACCGTCGAATACTTCCGCATCCCGCGCAACGTACTGACCATCTGCCTGGGCAAGAGCACCTATGCCCGCTGCGGCATCATCGTCAACGTCACCCCGCTGGAACCGGAGTGGGAAGGGCACGTCACCCTGGAATTCTCCAACACCACCACCCTGCCAGCCAAGATCTACGCCAACGAAGGCGTGGCGCAGATGCTGTTCTTCGAATCCGACGAACAATGCGAAGTGTCCTACAAGGACCGCGGCGGCAAGTACCAGGGCCAGACCGGCGTAACACTGCCCCGCGCCTGATCGCAATCAGCCTTTTATATTGATGCAAATCATATGCAGCGGCGTGCCAAGCGGCTATGCTCTGGGATAGATCATTACCAGAAAAAAAGGGAGTAGCTATGCATAACGTATTGGTTCCATTCGACGGATCTGCCTCAGCCAAACGCGCGGTCCAGTATCTGATCGACTTCTCCAGCGAGTACCCGAACATTCAGGTTCACATCCTGAACGTCCAGCGCGAGCCCAACCTGTATGGCAACTACGTACCGGCCACCATGCTGGACGACCTGCGCAAGGGCGCGCTCAACCATGCCCAGAAAGTGAACGAAGAAGCGGCCGGAATGCTGAAAGCGGCCGGCATCAACCACCAGGTCCACGAAGTGGTAGGCGATGTGGTTACCGAGGTGGTAGCTGCCGTCAAACGCCTGGACTGCAACACCGTCGTCATGGGTACCCGTGGCATGGGCAGCCTGGGTAACCTGGTAATGGGCTCCGTCGCCACCCGCGTGGTACACGACGTGCCGGTACCGGTACTGCTGGTGAAGTAAGCATCGAAAGGCCGACCATTTGTCGGCCTTTTCTTTGTGAGTGATACAATCTGCGGACACATCCGGCGGTAAACCAGGGTAACGGAATGCACGCAGAGAAAGAACGAATAATCATTGTGGAAGATGACGCCAAACTGGCGGCATTGATCGGCGAGTTCCTGGAGTCACAGGGGCTGGTCGTCGAACTGATAGATGATGGCAGCAAGGCCGTGGAGCTCATCATGGCCAATCCCCCCGCACTGGTCGTGCTCGACCTCATGCTGCCCGGGCTGGACGGTCTCTCGGTCTGCCGCCGCCTGCGCGAACGAGGCTATACCCGACCCATACTGATGCTCACCGCCCGCAGCGATGACCAGGACCATATCAAGGGCCTGGAGCTGGGCGCCGACGACTTCGTCAACAAACCGGTACGGCCGCAGGTGCTGCTGGCACGCATCCGCGCCCTGTTGCGCCGGGTCGAGGCAGAGAATCCCGAGCCCAGCCCCACACGACTGTCCTTCGGTGCACTGGTGATCGATCAGACCCGCCGCGAAGCCTGGCTGAACGAACAACTGATCGACCTGACCGGCGCCGAGTTCGATCTGCTCTGGTTGCTGGCCAGCAATGCCGGACGCATCCTCAGCCGTGAGGAAACCTTCGTCGCCCTGCGTGGCATCGAGTATGACGGCCAGGACCGTTCCGTTGACGTGCGTATCTCGCGCATCCGCCCGAAGATCGGCGACGACCCGGACATGCCGCGGCTGATCAAGACAGTACGCAGCAAGGGTTACCTGTTCGTGGCGCCGGAGCCTGACAGCCAGTGAACTCGATCTTCCTGCGCATCTATGGCGGCATGCTGTTGGTGCTGGTCGCTGTGCTGCTGCTGGCCTTGCTGGGTATCCAGCAGATCAACGGCATACGCGCCGAGGACTACCGTGAGCGCATGGCCAGCGGCACCTTCCGCCTGATGGCCGACAACCTCGAGCCCATGGACTCCTCCGAGCGCCGCCAGATCATGAATGTCTGGCAGCGCCTGCTCGGCGTGCCTCTGGAAGTGCATACGTTGCCGGATCTGCAGCTGGACGCCAAGAGCTGGTCGAAGCTGCTGCAGGGCAGCGTGCTGGTGCGGCCGACCAGCAACCAGGACGTACGGGTCATGGCCCTGGTGGAACAGGCCGAAGAAACGGTGCTGGTCGCGGATATCCAGCAGGTTTCCGAACAGCTGGGCCGGGCCACCTTGTTTCTGATATCCGACGAACTGGTGCGCCACCTCGAATCGGACATGCCCTTGCGCCTGCAGCAACTGCGTCGGGAAAAGGGCTTCGGCTATTCACTGCAACTGATTCGGGTACGCGAATCCTCGCTGGATCAGGACCAGCTGCGGCGGCTGGATGAAAGCGATACGGTGATGGCGCTGGGGCCGGACGGCAAGTCCATTCTGCTGTACCTGAAGATCCCCGGCACCGACTGGATTCTGCAACTGGGCCCGCTGTACCAGATGAGCCTGTACCCGCCGCAACTGCTGCTGATCATGGGCCTGCTGGGGCTGGTGTTGATCGGCCTGTTCATCTACCTGCTGGTGCGCCAGCTGGAGGAGCGGCTGATGATCCTGGAAAATGCCGCAGTGAATATCAGTAACGGCAACCTGGATTACCGGGTGGAGATGGACAGCCCCGACTCGATAGGTCGCCTGGCCCGGGCCTTCAACGAAATGGCCGAGCATCTGCAACGGCTCATGCGCATCCAGCGCGAGACTCTGGGGGCCGTCTCCCATGAGTTGCGTACCCCGGTGGCGCGGCTGCGGTTCGGTCTGGAGATGCTGGAAACCGCGGAGCAGCCGGAAGACCGCCAGCGCTTCATCTGCGGCATGGACGGCGACCTCAGCGAGCTGGATCGGCTGGTCGATGAAATCCTCACCTACGCCCGGCTGGAGCATGGTGCCCCCTCCATAACCATGCAGGGCACCAACGTACCGCGCATGGTCGAGCAGGTCATCAGCGAACTGGCACCACTGAACTCGGCTCTACAGCTGGAGCACGTGGATAATTCCTGGGGGCTGGGTCGCCATATCGATGCCGAACCCCGCTATCTGCAGCGAGCGCTGACCAACCTGATCAGAAATGCCATGCGTTACGCCAGCACACGGGTGCGGGTGACCACCCGCATCCAGCATGGCATGTGCCGGGTGTCAGTGGAGGATGATGGCCCCGGCATCCCTGAAGCCTACCGGGACAAGATCTTCAGCCCCTTCATGCGCATGGACGCCAGCCGCACCCGGGCCTCGGGCGGCTATGGTCTGGGGCTGTCGATTGTCCGCCGGGTAATGTTCTGGCACGGCGGTCGCGCGCGGGCGGAGGGATCGCAGGCTCTGGGCGGAGCCTGCTTTATCATCGAATGGCCGCTGCGGCGTCGCTAGCGGCCTGACCGGCCGGGGTTCAGCGGCTGTGGCCGTTGACCAGCAGGCGGAAGGCCTGGGCAGCCCGTTCCGGTTCAGGGGTGCGACCACAGATCAGATCGCAATAGATGGCACCTTCGCCGATGCGGATGATGTAGTAGGCCAGACTGCTGGCATCCATCTCCGGATTGATACGCCCGGCGTTGATCTCTTCCTTGAACAGTGCCTCCCACTCATCGATCAGCCGCTTCTGCAGCCCGGATACATTGGAGGTCAGCAGCTGCAGGCCCCACTGTGGCTCGGCAGCGAGAAAATCATGCATGGGTCTGGCGTTGATCAGAGCCAGATTGACCTCATGATAGATCTGCCCGAGAAAATCGATGCCCCGCTTCGGGTGGTCTATCCGAGCCTGCTCGATTACCTGATCGTAGATGCCCTTGTACAGTGACCAGAGGATCTCGCCCATCAGCAGATCCTTGTTACCCACCCAGCGCATCAGTGTGGCACGGCCGATGCCCAGCTCCTCAGCAAGCTGTGACAGGTTCAGCCGACGTCCTTCCAGCCACCAGCGGCGCGCCATGCGAAATGCGGTAAGAGGGGTTGCCCGCTCATCAGCCTGGCGTTGTGACAAGGCCATGGCCAGGGGGGTAGGTTGCGTACTCATCATGAAAAACCTTCAGGTCCTGTATTTATACTGACACATGGTAGCTAAATGATACCGAGGTTGAAAGTGTCCCGTGCATGATCGTAAAAAACTGGACTGAACGGTCAGTAAGGCACTTGCGCTGTCGAGTCAAAAACAACAACAGCGAAACGGCAGAGGCAGAAGGCCAGAACGCAGAAAGGCCGGCCATCTGGTGATGGCCGGCCCCTCAGGACAGACAGCAGGCGATCAGTTGATGCCCTTGCGCTCCACGGTCCAGTTGCGGTCGGTACACAGGCCGCAACGGCTGCCGTAGAAGGTGCTCTCGGCGTTCTGGTCGTCCATCAGGTGGTAACGCAGCCAGGCAGTGGAGGGCCCGCGATAGCCACCGGCATTGCCCACCGGCTCGAAGTGCCCGGCACCGCGCAGCTCACCCCAGAACACCGGCACGTTGGCATTGTTGAACACCGGACGGGCGTTCAGGCCCGGCGCGGCAATGGTATCGCTGCCACCGGTCATCAGGAACATCGGACCGCTCTGGTTGCGCTGGGAGGAGGCGCGGTGGCCCAGCCCCAGGGTATACGGCTGGAACGGCGCGGATACCGTCACCCGGCTGTCCTGGCCAGCCATGATACTGCCGCCGCCGCCCTGCGAGTGCCCGGCAGTAGCCACCCGGTTGACGTTCAGCTTGCCGGCGAAGGTACCGCTGCTGCGACCATTCTCGGTCACCAGATAGTTGAGACAGGAAATCATCTCATCGCCGCTGCCGGCGTTGGAGGTGCGCGCAGCAGCTACCACGAAGCCATGGCTAGCCCAGTGCTCCAGCAGACCTCTGTAGGTGCTCGGCGAGCCACCGGTGCCGTTACCCCAGAGGATGATCGGGTGGCGCAGACCATTCTGGCCCAGGGTGCGTGGGCGATACACGGTACAGGTGCTGTTGACGTTGCTGTTGGTGACCGAGAATGAGCCGCTGGAAGCAAAGTTGGACACCGACGGGAAGCCAGTGCCGGGGTCCGGATTCGGGCCTGGATCGGGAGTGCCGGGGTTGGTTGCCAGGGCGCCAGCGGACAACAGCATGCCCAGCGCCAGACTGGACAGTTTGAGAACAGGTGCTTTCATCTGTGGATCTCTCTTTTTATTGGTTTTGTAGGGATGGTCGCGGGCAGCGAACCCTGCTACAACGCCCGGATCGAGACAGATCCTGAATCCAGATTGCGATAAAGACACTCGCCTTTACGGGTGAGTTTTGAGACAGGTTTGGCGCAGGGTCGTCAGCGCAATAACGTATCAAATGCTGTCAACGTGCCATGCCGAGACGCTTCGATGCGTCTGGCACGGGCCTGTGCGCTGCCGGGCCTGAGTATCAACCCTGGGCGCGGGCGCTCACCCCTTCGAGGGTAGCGAAGGAAATATCCTTGGCCGTCAGCAGAAAATCCTGCATATAGGGCATCTCCAGCATCTCCTCGCGCACCGCCGCATACAGGGTACCGAACAGACCCTCGCGACCCAGCCGCCGGGCACTGACATAGCCCCGCTGCAGGTATTCAGTGATCGCCCAGTTGGGCAGGCAGCACACCCCGCGGCCGGAGGCGACCAACTGCATCATCATGATGGTCAGCTCCGCGTTACGCACCCCCAGCGGCTCGACCCCGGCCGGCTCGAGAAAGCGACTGAAGATGTCCAGCCGCTCGCGCTCCACCGGATAACAGATCAGGGTTTCACCAGCCAGGTCCGCCGGCTCGATGAAGCTGCGGCTGCCCAGCGGATGCTGGTTGCTGATCGCCAGCACCGCCTCATAGGTAAACAGCGGCACATAGGTCAGGCCGCTGATTTCCTGCGGGTCCGAGGTGATTACCAGATCCAGCTCACCCCGGGCCAGTGCGGGCAGGGGAGCAAAGAAATGCCCTGAGGCAAAATCCACCTCCACCTCCGGCCAGAGGTTGCGGAACTGATCGATGGTCGGCATCAGCCACTGAAAGCAACTGTGACACTCGATCGCCATATGCAGACGCCCGGCCTGGCCGCCGGCCAGCCGCTGCAGATCCCGCTCGGCCTGACGCACCTGGGGCAGCAGATTGTCCGCCAGTCGCAGCAGCCGCAGCCCGGCACTGGTGAACTGCACCGGACGGGTCTTGCGCAGAAACAGCGTGGTACCCAGACGCTGTTCAAGATCCTTGAGCTGATGCGACAGGGCCGACTGGGTCAGGTGCAGACGTTCGGAAGCCTCGACCAGACTGTCAGCCTCCCGCAGAGTGACCAGGGTTCGCAGATGGCGCAGTTCGAGCATGACAGTCACCTTAATATGAACAGGATCGAAGTTTACCACGTTCAGTGGTGAACCAGGCTCAGGTGATGGGGTACCTGGTTCCATCTCGACACAGCGTGCTGCGTCCTGGGAACGTCGAGCACCAGCTCGATGAGCGGAGTCAGCCTATAACACCGCACTTGCTGCCAGGCCGCTGGACGAGCTGGTGCTCGTCCCTCCCGGAGTGGAGTTCCATCTGCTGCTGGTGTCAGCCGGGCGCTGGCGTTAGAGTAGCGACCTTATCAGCGCAGGGGTGAATCATGCAGGAGTTGTTGTTGCACTGCCGTCCGGGGTTTGAAGCCGAGGCAGCTGCGGAAATACAGACGCTGGCCGCAGAGCGCGGCATCAACGGCTACGTGATCACCCGGGATGGCGCTGCGGTGGTGCGCTTTGTCTGCCCGGAGACCGGAGATGCCGAACGCTTGATGCGCAGACTGGACTTCCGCCAGTTGATCTTTGCCCGCCAGTGGGCGCTGGGCAGTTGGCTGGACGTACCCGCCGAGGACCGCATCTCACCGATCATCAGCGCCTGCGCCGCTGGCCCGATTGCCTCCCAGCTGTGGCTGGAAACCGCCGACACCAACGACGGCAAAGCGCTGGCCGCGCTGACCAAGAAGCTGGAACGGCCGCTGCACACCGCCCTGACCAAGACCCGCTTCGTACGTCCGAAGAACACCGAGGCACCGCGCCTGCATGTGTTCTTCGAAAGCGGTCAGCGGCTGTTTGTCGGCTGGTCCTGGGCGGACAACGCCGCAGCCTGGCCGATGGGCATACCCCGGCTGAAATTCCCCCGGGAGGCGCCCAGCCGCTCGACCCTCAAGCTGGAAGAAGCCTGGCATCACTTCATCCCCCGGGATGAATGGGACAGCCGCCTGGCCCCGGGCATGACCGCTGTGGACCTGGGTGCCGCACCCGGCGGCTGGACCTGGCAACTGGTCAACCGACACATGAAGGTCACCGCCGTGGATAACGGCCCCATGGCCCGCAGCCTGATGGACAGCGGCCAGGTCGAGCACGTCCAGACCGACGGTTATCTGTTCAAACCGGCCCGTCCGGTACAGTGGATGGTCTGCGACATCGTCGATAAGCCCGCACGCAGCAGCGCGCTGCTGGCCCGCTGGCTGACCCGCGGCTGGTGCCGGGAGGCCATCATCAACTTCAAACTGCCGATGAAACAGCGCTACCGCGAAGTCATGCAATGCCTGGAACACGTCGAGGACGCCCTCGACGCCGCCAACATCCGCGCCCACATCGCTTGCAAACAACTCTACACCGACCGCGAAGAAGTCACCTGCCACGTTCAGATACTGCACGCTGGCAGCTATAAAGTGCAGTAGGCCCCGGGATTGGCGAGCGCCTGCTTGCCGGCAGCGCAGCAGCGTTGTTCCAGGCCGTCAGGCGTAGCGCAGGCGCGCTACACACCCAGCAGGGGTTGGCGAGCGCCTGCTCGCCGA
>JAAYHO010000231.1 GCA_012735335.1 Gammaproteobacteria bacterium | reverse complement strand
GGGCTTCCTTGCTGGTCAGTGCGTGCGGGGTATGGGCGTGTAGCGTCACGTTATCCAGACGCGCATCCAGCTCCCCGTCTGGCAATTGGGCCAACAGAACCCGACCCATGGAGGTATAGGCTGCGGGCAGGCGCGTGCCCGGGGACAGGGTAATCGCCATCAGCCGGTGGGGCGCCGCCGAACGCACCACATACACCACCTCAACACCATCCAGCACGCTCAGCGAGGAGGACTCGCCGATCTCCGCCGTGATGTCCTGCAGATAATGCTGGATCACCGCCCGGTACTGGTTCGACGCCTGAAACGCATGGCCCAGCTCCAGTACCCGCGGCGTCAGTTCGAAATGGCGGCCATCCCGTCGTACATAACCCAGCGACTCCAGCGTCAAGAGAAAACGCCGTGCCTTGGCCCGGTCCATATCCGTGCGCCCGGCCATCTCGGTCAGGGTCATGCGCGGATAGTCGGCATCAAACGCCTTGAGGATCTGCAGCCCAGAGGCCAGGGCGGCTACATAGTCGCGGTCGCCGGGTTTGAGTTTATTGTCCAGAGCGCTGTCTCCTGGGTGGATGTGGGCGGATTCTAGCACTGTTCGCATGGCGAACAACGCGGCGTTATTTCGAATACACCTGAGGGAGGGGTTGACGAGGGGAAATTATATCCGTCATTATGTTCGCATGCAAAACATAAGTTCGCAGTACGAACAAAAGACAATGTCACTTCAGGAGACATGTGATGGCTGAATTTCTCTCTTTGCGGGACGCGGTGAAAACCTACATCCAGGACGGCGACACCGTCGCGATGGAAGGCTTCACCCATCTGATCCCCTTCGCCGCTGGCCATGAAATCATTCGCCAGGAAAAGCGTGATCTGACCCTGATCCGCATGACCCCGGACCTGGTCTACGACCAGATGATTGGCGCCGGTTGCGTGAAAAAACTGATCTTCTCCTGGGGTGGCAACCCCGGCGTCGGCTCGCTGCACCGCATGCGTGACGCCGTTCAGTCCGGCTGGCCGTGCCCGCTGGAGCTGGTCGAGCACAGTCATGCCGCCATGGCCAACGCCTTCGAAGCCGGAGCCTCCGGCCTGCCGCTGGCAGTGCTGCGCGGTTACATCGGCAGCGACCTGCCCAAGGTCAACGACCAGATCAAGTTCATCGAGTGCCCCTTCACCGGTGAGCGCCTGGCAGCCGTCCCCTCAGTCCGCCCGGATGTGACCGTGATCCACGCCCAGCGCGCCGACCGCAAAGGCAACGTGCTGGTAGAAGGCATTGTCGGCGTACAGAAGGAGGCTGTGCTGGCCGCCAAACGCAGCATCGTCACCGTTGAGGAAATCGTCGATGACCTCGGCGCCTCGGTAAACGCCTGCGTGATTCCGTCCTGGGCCATCACCGCCATCGCCGTCGCGGAAAAGGGCGCGGCCCCGTCCTACGCCCTGGGCTACTACGAGCGTGACAACGCCTTCTACAAGGAGTGGGACGCCATCGCTCGGGATCGTGAGCTGTTCCAGGCCTGGTTGAAAGAGAACGTATTCGAGAAAGGAGAGGCTTGAGATGACTATTGAATTTACCTCCTCGGAAATGATGAGCGTCACCGCCGCCCGCGCGCTGACCAACGACATGACCTGCTTTGTCGGCATCGGCCTGCCCAGCGAAGCGGCCAACCTGGCCCGCCTGACCCATGCCCCCGACGTGACCCTGATCTACGAATCCGGCACCCTGCAGACCGCCCCGGACGTACTGCCCCTGTCCATCGGCGATGGTGAGCTGTGCTCCTCGGCCCTGACCACCGTCTCGGTCCCGGAAATGTTCCGCTACTGGCTGCAAGGCGGCCATATCAGCGTCGGCTTCCTCGGCACTGCGCAGATCGACCGCTACGCCAACCTGAACACCACCCTGATCGGTGACTACCGCAATCCCAAGGTACGCCTGCCCGGCGGCGGTGGCGCTCCGGAAATCGCCACCAACGCCAAGGAAGTGTTCATCACCGTCAAACACTCCAAGCGCACCTTCGTCGAGAACGTCGACTTCATCACCACCGTCGGCTTCGGTCGTGATGGCAAGGCCCGGGACAACGTGCCGAACATCGGCCGTGGCCCCACCGTGGTCATCACTGACCTGTGCATCCTCAAGCCGGACCCGGAAACCAAGGAACTGGTCGTCACCTCCCTGCACCCGGGCGTCACCCGCGAGCAGGTGATCGACGCCACTGGCTGGGAAATCCGCTTTGCCGATCAGCTTGAAACCACCCCGGTACCGACCGAGCAGGAGCTGACCATACT
>JAAYHO010000230.1 GCA_012735335.1 Gammaproteobacteria bacterium | reverse complement strand
GGATTGCCGCGTCGCTACGCTCCTCGCAATGACGGGAGAGGGGGGTTGTTTTTTTACCTGAACAGCGGCTCATCAAAACTACGCAACTTCCTTGAATGCAGACTGCTCACCTGGCTCTGCAACAACTCCAGAGCCGCTATGCCGATATGCAGGTGCTGGGTCACCGCACGTTCATAGAAGGCCCCAGCCGCCCCAGGCAGTTTCAGCTCACTGTGCAGTGGCTTGTCGGAGACGCACAGCAGGGTGCCGTAGGGGACGCGCAGGCGGTAGCCCTGGGCGGCGATGGTGCCGCTTTCCATGTCCACGGCGACGGCGCGGGAGAGGTTGATCTGGGAGCGTTCCTGGGCCCAGCGCAGTTCCCAGTTGCGGTCGTCGTAGGTAAGGACGGTGCCGGTGCGCAGGCGGCGCTTGAGGTCGTCGCCCTTGTCGCCGGTGACCTGGGCGGCGGCTTCCTGCAGGGCCTGTTGCACTTCGGCCAGCGCCGGCAGCGGGATGTAGGGTGGCAGCACCCGGTCGAGGATGCCGTCGCGGCGCATGTAGGCGTGGGCCAGCACGTAGTCGCCGATGGTCTGCGACTGGCGCAGGCCGCCGCAGTGGCCGATCATCAGCCAGCAGTGCGGGCGCAGTACGGCGAGGTGGTCGGTGATGTTCTTGGCGTTGGATGGCCCGACGCCGATGTTGACCAGGGTGATGCCATCGCCATCGGCGGCCTGCAGGTGGTAGGCGGGCATCTGGTATTTGTGCCAGACCACGCTGTCGAGGATCGCCTGCATCTCCCCTTCGGCCATGCCGCGTTCAACCACCACGTTGCCCGGCAGCACCATGCGCTGGAAGCGTGAGTCGGCCAGCAGCATATCCAGGCCGTGGCGGATGAACTGGTCGACGTAGCGGTGGTAGTTGGTCAGCAGTATCCACGGCTGCACGTGACGCCAGTCGCTGCCGGTGTAATGCACCAGGCGGCGCAGGGAGAAGTCGACCCGGGCGGCGTCGAACAGGGCCAGTGGCAGCGGCTCGGAGCTTTCCCAGTCGAGCAGGCCGTCGGCGGTGCTGTCGGTGGTGGCGGACAGGTCGGTGCTGGGGAAGACCCGGGCCATTTCCGCGGCGGTTACCCCCGAGCCGGCAAGCTCGTCGCCCTGCTCCACCACGTAGGGATAGGGTATGGCCTGCTGGCTGACGCCGACTTGCAGGCGTACGTTGAATTCGGTGGTCAGCGGGCGCAGCTGTTGCAGCAGGTAGCCGCGAAAGTCCTGCGGATGGGTGATGGTAGCGCTGTAGGTGCCGGGCACCTGGACCTTGGCCCAGGCGCGTACGCTGGCCGGGGCCGGGTCGCAGCCGTTCCAGCTCAGGCGCAGTTCGGGGTAGCGGAACTGGCGCAGCTGCTGTTCATCCGGGCGGGTGCGGTCGCGCAGGTAGCGTTTCAGCGATTGTCCCAGTGCGGCCACGGCCCGGTCATAGAGGATGGACAGCTGGTCCACCGCTTCTTCCGGGGTGTGCACTGTGATGAAGTTGTCGGATTCGTTACTCACCTTTTATCTCTCTTCTGCGCGCTTGTTGTTCTGTTCTATCTTGCCCGTGTTTCAGGCCGGTGGCACTACCTGCGGCGTCTGGCCTTGCTGGTCGGGGCGGATTGTCTCTACACTGGCGTTTTTCCACGGAACAGCAGCATGTCCGACTACGTCAAGTGGTTTCGCCACTCCACGCCCTATATCAATACCCACCGCGAGCGCACCTTTGTGGTGCTGTTGCCGGGTGAGGCGATTGCGCACCCGAATTTCAACAACATCATCAACGACATCATGCTGCTCAACAGCCTGGGTGTGCGTCTGGTGCTGGTGCATGGGTCGCGTCCGCAGATCGAGGAGCGGCTGGCCGTGCGGGGCATGAGTTCGCGGTTTCATCAGGATCTGCGCATTACCGACGGCGATACCCTGGGCTGCGTGATGGATGCGGTGGGCAGTCTGCGCATCGCCATCGAGGCGCGCCTGTGTACGCTGGCCGGTCAGGGCAGCCGATTGCGGGTGGTCAGCGGCAATTTTGTCACGGCCAAGCCGATCGGGGTGATTGATGGGGTGGATCTGCACCATACCGGTGAGGTACGGCGGATCGATCGCAAGGCCATCAGTCGGCATCTGGATGAGTCATCCATTGTACTGCTGTCGTCCATGGGCTACTCCCCCACCGGGGAGGTGTTCAATCTGGCCTGCGAGGATGTGGCGATCAGCACCGCGGCGGCGCTGGAGGCGGACAAGTTGATCCTGTTCGGCCCGGATACCGGCATTCTGGATGCGGATGGGCAATTGCTGCGTGAGCTCAAGCCGAGCCGGGCGCTGCCGTTGATCGAGGCGCTGGGCAGCAGTCTGTCCGGCTCGCTGCTGGCGGCGGCGTGCAAGGCCTGCAATGCCGGGCTGCGGCGCAGCCATATCATCAGTTATGCCGAGGACGGGGCCATGCTCACCGAGCTGTTCACCCGCGACGGTGGTGGGACGCTGGTGACTCAGGAGCCCTTCGAGACGATTCGCGGGGCGACCATTGATGATGTAGCCGGGCTGCTGGACCTGCTGCGACCGCTGGAGCAGGCGGGGATTCTGGTGCGCCGCTCGCGGGAGATTCTGGAGACCGAGATTGACCAGTTCACACTGGTTGAGCGGGACGGCATGATCATCGGCTGCGCGGCGCTGTATCCGCTGGATGAGCACAGCGCCGAACTGGCCTGCGTGGCCATCCACCCGGACTACCGGCATGGTGGGCGGGGGGATCAGTTGCTGGAGCATATCGAGGCGGAGGCGCGCAGGCGCTCGCTGACAACCCTGTTTGTGCTCACGACCCGTACCGCACACTGGTTCCGCGAGCGCGGCTTCGAGCCCAGCTCGGTGGAGCGCCTGCCGCAGCAGCGGGCGTTGCTGTACAACTATCAGCGCAACTCCAAGGTGTTCGAGAAAACCCTGTAGTCGCGGGGTGTAGCGCCCCTGCGCTACGCCTGCCACCCTGACAGCCTGCACAACCCGTCGGCGAGCAGGCGCTCGCCAACCCCGGGGGTGTAGCGCACCTGCGCTACGCCTGGCGAACTGCCAACCTGCACCATTCCGTCGGCGAGCAAGGGCTCGCCAACCCCGGGGGTGTAGCGCACCTGCGCTACGCCTGGCGAACTGCCAGCCTGCACCGTTCCGTCGGCGAGCAGGGGCTCGCCAACCCGGGGCGGTAGAGAACCTCCGCCGCAGGCGGCTTCTGCCGAGTAGGGCTGCGGGTGGGGTGGCTTTTTTGCTATGCTAGGCGGCATTCCTGCACCATGCATAACGAGACAACCACCATGCCTGATTATCGCTCCAAGACCTCCACCCACGGTCGCAATATGGCCGGTGCCCGCGCGCTGTGGCGTGCCACTGGTATGAAAGATGAAGACTTCAAGAAGCCGATCATCGCCATCGCCAACTCCTTTACCCAGTTCGTGCCCGGTCACGTGCATCTGAAGGATATGGGCCAGCTGGTTGCTCGTGAGGTCGAGAAGGCCGGTGGTGTGGCCAAGGAGTTCAATACCATCGCGGTGGATGACGGTATCGCCATGGGTCACGACGGCATGCTGTATTCCCTGCCCAGCCGCGAGATCATCGCCGACTCGGTGGAGTACATGGTCAACGCGCACTGCGCCGATGCCATCGTCTGCATCTCCAACTGCGACAAGATCACCCCCGGCATGCTGATGGCCGCCCTGCGCCTGAATATTCCGGTGGTATTCGTGTCCGGTGGGCCGATGGAGGCGGGCAAGACCCGACTGGCCAAGGACCCGCTGAACCTGGTCGACGCCATGGTGATCGCCGCGGACGACTGTGCCAGCGATGAAGAAGTGGCCGAAGTAGAGCGCAGCGCCTGTCCGACCTGCGGCAGCTGCTCGGGCATGTTCACCGCCAACTCGATGAACTGTCTGATGGAGGCGCTGGGGCTGGCTCTGCCGGGCAACGGCTCTGTGCTGGCGACCCATGCCGACCGCGAACAGCTGTTCCTGGAAGCCGCACGTACCGTCGTCAAGTTGACCGAACGCTATTACCGGGACGGTGATGACTCCGTTCTGCCGCGCAGCATTGCCAACTTCAAGGCCTTTGAAAACGCGATGACCATGGACATCGCCATGGGCGGCTCGACCAACACCATTCTGCACCTGCTGGCTGCGGCCCAGGAAGGCGAAGTGGCGTTCGATCTGCGCGACATCGACCGTCTGTCCCGCGAAGTGCCCGAGCTGTGCAAGGTTGCCCCGAACATCCAGAAGTACCACATGGAAGACGTGCACCGTGCCGGTGGCATCTTCGCCATTCTCGGCTCACTGGCCCGTGGCGGCCTGCTGCACACCGATCTGCCGACCATCCATAGCAAGACCATGGCCGAGGCGATCGCCAAGTGGGACATTACCCAGACCAGCGATGAGGCGGTACATACCTTCTACAAGGCCGGCCCGGCGGGCATCCCGACCCAGACCGCATTCAGCCAGAGCACCCGCTGGCCGACCCTGGATCTGGACCGTGAAAACGGCTGTATCCGCAGCGTGGAGCATGCCTATAACAAGGAAGGCGGCCTGGCGGTGCTCTACGGCAACATCGCGCTGGATGGCTGCGTGGTCAAAACCGCCGGTGTTGATCCATCCATCTGGGTATTTGAAGGTACCGCGAAGATCTTTGAAAGCCAGGACAGCGCGGTGCGCGGCATCCTCGCCGACGAAGTGAAGGCCGGCGATATCGTCATCATCCGCTACGAAGGTCCCAAGGGCGGTCCGGGCATGCAGGAAATGCTCTACCCGACCAGTTACCTGAAGTCCAAGGGCCTGGGCAAGGACTGCGCCCTGCTGACCGACGGTCGCTTCTCGGGTGGTACCTCGGGCCTGTCCATCGGTCACGCCTCGCCGGAAGCAGCTGCCGGCGGTGCCATTGGTCTGGTACAGGAAGGCGATCGCATCCTGATCGACATCCCCAACCGCACCATCAATCTGCTGGTGTCCGATGAGGAGCTGTCGTACCGCCGTATCGAGCAGGACAAGAAGGGCTGGAAACCCGCGGAAACCCGCACTCGCAAGGTCTCCACTGCGCTGAAAGCCTACGCTCTGCTGGCTACCAGTGCTGATAAAGGTGCGGTACGCAACAAGGCGATGCTGGAGGACTGAGGTTTCAGCTGTCGCGTTATACCCTGGATCCTCGCGAAAGTGAGGATCCAGCAACGGCACGCAATTGACGGAAATAGCCCTCAAGACTCCTTAACGCGACCGACCCGCCTTGTCAGCAGTAACATCCTTAAGCCCGCCGGAAACATATTTGTGCAGCACGCTGGAAACCAGAGTCTGATACGGCAGGCCTTCCTCAAGCGCCCGGCGCTGAAGCGCCTCAAGGTCTCTCTTTGAAATGCGGATATTGATGCGCTTTTCTTTTTTGAAGCTATCTTCAGCCGTCTCTGCAAGATGCTCCCGACGCTCATCACTCAAATCTGATATGAACTCGCCAGATTCATAAGCCTCAAGAAGCTCGCGCTCTTCTACACTCAGCTTGGCTTTGGTCACGATTCACCTCAGTTCTTTACCCAGGTCTCGAAAGTGTAGGCGGGCGTGGTCTCTGCGGCTGCGTGTGCTTCACTTTCGGCCAGTTGCCAGCCGGTGAATTCCGGGAAGAATGCATCCCCCTGCACTTCCAGGTCGATACGCGTCAGGTAGATGCGGTCGGCCTGCGGCAGCGCTTCGGCATATAACTGACCGCCACCGATCAGCATGATCTCATCCACCCCCTGCTCCCGCGCCCACTGCTCGGCCCGTTCGATGGCGGAGGTCAGGTCGCTGAATACTTCAGCCCCTTCCAGTTGCAGATCAGTCTGACGGCTGACTACCAGATTCAACCGGCCCGGCAGCGGGCGTCCCAGTGAGTCCCAGGTCTTGCGGCCCATGATGATCGGCTTGCCGAGGGTGGTCTGCTTGAAGTGCTTGAGGTCAGCTGGCAGGTGCCAGGGCATGCTGTTGTCCCGCCCGATGACACTGTTGTGTGCACAGGCGGCGATCAGGGCAAGGGGTAATGGTCTGTTCATCGGCGCAGCATACCCGC
The DNA here is from genome assembly GCA_012735335.1 of Gammaproteobacteria bacterium. Lineage (GTDB taxonomy): Bacteria > Pseudomonadota > Gammaproteobacteria > Pseudomonadales > Pseudomonadaceae > Halopseudomonas. The sequence continues at coordinate 15,536 of JAAYHO010000230.1, read as the reverse complement.
CGAGCGGGGCTCACGGCAATATCAGAGCTGCGCTTCGAGGTAGTCGTGCAGTTCGATGAACTGCTGGGTCAGTTTGTGCTTGGGGTCCAGGTGAATCAGCGGGCGGCAGGCCTGGTGCGACTCGCGCATTTTGACCGAGCTGGCCAGGTACACCGGCAGGATCGGCAGGCCTTCGCTGAGCAGTTCGCTGATCATCTGTTGCGGCAGTGCGGCGCGGGCCTGGAACTGGTTGACGACGATGCCTTCCACTTCCAGTCGTTCGTTGTGGTCGTCGCGGATGTCTTCGATCTCGTCCAGCAGGCCGTACAGTGCCTGGCGGGAGAAGCTGTCGCAGTCGAAGGGAATCAGGCAGCGATCACCGGCGATCAGCGCGGATATGCTGTAGAAGTTCAGGGCTGGTGGCGTGTCGATGTAGATCCGCTCGTAGTCGCCGTCGAGCTTGTCGAGCAGCTTTTTCAGGCGGTTGATCTTGTGCTTGGCTTCCAGCTTGGGCTGCAGGTCGGCCAGTTCCGGCGAGGCGGTGATCAGGTGCAGGTTGGGGTAAGCGGTTTCGATGATCTGTGGCCTGGCTTTCTTGGCGGCAACGCCGGAGGTCAGGGTCAGATGAAAGAACTCGGCGATGCCGGTGGGCAGGTCGTCTACCGGGCGGCCGGTCAGGTAGTGGCTGGAGTTGGCCTGGGCATCGAGGTCGATCAGCAGGGTGCGATAGCCCTGGTCGGCACTCACTGCGGCCAGGTTACAGGCAATGCTGGACTTTCCGACACCACCCTTCTGGTTGAATATGACCCTGCGCATGCCGTACTCCCTCGGATAAAAGCAGAGGGAGTTTACGACATTCCTGTTTCAGTATGATGACAACAGTGATGACTCGGAGGCCCATGGATTGCCACGTCGCTGCGCTCCTCGCAATGACGGGGAGTAGGCGGAAATGACGGGGAGTGGGGAGACTGGCTTGGGGTGACTGGTACATCCACTCACTCATTGTGTGCCACCACTCCGTCATTGCGAGCCGAAGGCGTGGCAATCCATCGTGCGATGGCTCCGGGCCCATGGATTGCCGCGTCGCTGCGCTCCTCGCAATGACGAGAGAGTGGGAGGCAATGACGGGGCTGGAGTCAGACGGCTACCGGGGCTTTGATGTGGGGGTGGGACTGGTAGTTTTCCAGGGTGAAGTCGTCGAAGGTGAAGGCGAACAGGTCCTTTACTTCGGGGTTCAGGCGCATGCTGGGCAGCGGATGAGGCTCGCGGCTCAGTTGCAGGTCGGTCTGTTCGATGTGGTTGGCGTACAGGTGGCAGTCGCCGCCGGTCCAGATGAACTCGCCCGGTTGCAGGTCGCAGACCTGGGCGACCATCAGGGTCAGCAGGGCGTAGCTGGCGATGTTGAAGGGTACGCCGAGGAAGATATCCGCCGAGCGCTGGTACAGCTGGCAGCTCAGCTTGCCGTCGGCCACGTAGAACTGGAACAGCGCATGGCACGGTGGCAGGGCCATCTGGTCGACCAGCGCGGGGTTCCAGGCGGAGACGATGAGGCGACGGGAGTCCGGGTTGGTCTTGATCATCTGGATCAGTTTGCTGATCTGGTCGATGGATTCGCCGTTGGGCGCGGGCCAGCTGCGCCACTGGTAGCCGTAGACCGGGCCGAGGTCGCCGTTCTCGTCGGCCCATTCATCCCAGATGGAGACGCCGTTTTCCTTGAGATAGCGGATGTTGGTGTCGCCCTGCAGGAACCACAGCAGTTCGTGGACAATGGACCTGAGGTGGCATTTCTTGGTGGTCACCAGCGGGAAGCCGTCGGCCAGATCGAAGCGCATCTGATGACCGAATACGCTCCAGGTGCCGGTGCCGGTACGGTCGCTCTTGTAGGTGCCGTGCTCGCGCACCTGGCGCATCAGATCAAGATACTGTTTCACGCTGAACATCCCCCTTGCGGTAACCCCACCACATGAATACGGCGCCGAGCACGATCATGGGTATGCAGAGCAACTGACCCATGGTCAGCCAGTTGAAGGCCAGATAGCCGATATGCGCATCCGGTTCACGGAAGAACTCGACGATAAAGCGGAAGGCGCCATAGCACACGGCAAACAGCCCGGACACGGCCATGGTCGGGCGCGGCTTGCGCGAGTAGAGCCAGAGTATGACAAACAGCGCGACCCCTTCCAACGCGAATTGATAGAGCTGCGATGGGTGGCGGGCCAGTTGCGCCGGATCGGTCGGGAAGACCATGGCCCATGGCACGTCAGTCGCCCTGCCCCACAGCTCGGCGTTGATGAAGTTGCCGATGCGTCCGGCACCCAGGCCGATGGGTACCAGCGGTGCGACAAAATCCATCACCCGGAAGAAGCCGGTCCGCTGTTTGTGGGCAAACCAGGCCACCCCCAACAGTACGCCGATCAGTCCGCCGTGGAAGGACATGCCGCCCTTCCAGATCTGCAGCACCAGCGAGGGGTCGTTGATGTAGGAGGTCAGGTCGTAGAACAGTACGTAGCCCAGTCGGCCCCCGGCGATTACCCCCAGCGCGACCCAGAACACCAGGTCCGACAGGGTGTCCTTGCTCCAGTCCGGCTGAAAGCGCGGCAGGCGACGGGTGGCCAGCCACCAGGCACCGCCGATGCCGATCAGGTACATCAGGCCGTACCAGTGAATCTGCAGTGGGCCAAGGGAGATGGCCACCGGGTCGATCTGGGGATAAGCCAGCATGTGCGAGTCCTAGAGAAGAAAGTTGATGCCCACGGTCACCAGCAGCAGGGCGAACAGGCGCTTGAGCATGCGTTGTGACAGGCGGTGAGCCAGCCGCGCGCCGAAGCCGGCAAAGAATACGCTGGTGGCGGCAATACCGATCATCGCCGGCAGGTAGACGTAGCCCAGACTCCAGTCTGGCAGTACGGCGGTGCCCCAGCCGGTGGCCATGAAGCTCAATGCCCCGGCCACCGCAATAGGCATGCCGCAGGCTGCGGAGGTGGCGACGGCCTGCTGCATGGGCACACTGCGCCAGACCAGGAAGGGTACGGTCAGCGAGCCGCCACCGATGCCGAAGATGCTGGAGGCCCAGCCGATCACCCCACCGGCGACGGTCAGGGTCGGTTTGCCCGGCTCGGACAGTGCTGCCTTGGGTTTGAGTTCGAAGGCCATCTGGATGGCGATGCAGATGGCAAACACGCCGATGATCTTCTGCAGGATGGGGCCGCTCAGGGATGCGGCGGTCAGCGCGCCGAGCACACATCCGCCGATGATCCCCAGCGCCAGCCAGACGAACAGCGCCCAGCGCACCGAGCCGAGCTTGTGATGCGCGCGTACCGAGCTTAGGGAGGTGAAGGCGATGGTGGCCAGCGAGGTGCCCACCGCCATATGCGTCAGCACATCCGGGGCGAAACCCTGCAGGGCAAAGCTGTAGACCAGCACCGGGACGATGATCATGCCACCGCCGACGCCAAACAGACCCGCCAGCACCCCGGCGAAGGCGCCCAGTACCAGATAGATGATGAATTCCATGCGCTCCCCGAATGGCGTAGATGCAGGGGGACTAGTCTACCGAAAGTTTTAAATGGGGTCAGATCGGAATGGCACTGGAAGAGCGCATACTCTCTTTCGTCATTGCGAGCCCGAAGGGCGTGGCAATCCATGGACTCGGAGTGGTTGGCAAGCACTGGGTTGCCGCGTCGCTGCGCTCCTCGCAATGACGTGGTACTTCCCGGCCAAGCATCGGAATATACGTTTGAGGAAGTGCTGATCAGGTTTGATCTGCCCCCATTTATCTCGGGTACACTGGCTGTGGATTGAAGGAGATGGCTATGTGTCTGATTGCTTTTGCCTGGCAGATGTCGGGACGCCCGTTGCTGCTGCTTGGCAACCGTGATGAATTCCACCCCCGCCCTACCCGCCCGGCCTGCTTCTGGAATGAGGAGGGTCAGCCGGATCTGCTGGCTGGCAAGGATCTGGAGGCTGGGGGGACCTGGCTGGGGGTGACCCGCAGTGGGCGTTTTGCGGCGCTGACCAATATCCGTTCGCCGCAGGCCCGTCCCGGGCCGCTGTCCCGGGGCAAGCTGGTGCTGGATTACCTGACCGGGCGCATGTCGCCCCAGGCTTATATGCAGGGTCTGAGCGATTCGCTGGGCGAGTATGCCGGGTTCAACCTGCTGGCTGGCAGCATGCAGGAGCTGTGGTTTCTGAACAGCGATGAGGGCCAGGCCCGGGCACTGGAGCCGGGGGTGTATGGATTATCCAACGCCTCGCTGAACAGCCCGTGGCCGAAGTTGCAGGCGTTGTGCAAAGGGCTGGAAGGTGAGCTGGAGCGTGACAGTGACAGCGATACTCTGCTGGAATTGCTGAAGGACAGCCGGGAGTATCCGGATGAGGAGCTGCCGGACAGTGGGGTCGGGCTGGACTGGGAGCGGCGGCTATCGGCGACCTTCATTCTCGGTGAGGATTACGGCACCCGGGCCTGCAGTCTGCTGGCGATGGATGCGGATGGCAGTATTACCTTTGTCGAGCAGAGCTTTGGGCCGGATGGCCAGGAGCTGGGTGAGTCGGGGTGGATTCTGTAGTGGAGCAGGCGTAGCGCGGGGGCGCTACACCCCCGGGGGTGGCGCTGGGTTGCGGTGTCAAGTCCACCGGGTTGGCGAGCACCTGCTCGCCGACGGGTTTCGGCAGTGTTGCAGGTTCGTTGGCGTAGCGCAGCTGCGCTACACCCCGTAGGACGGCAAACCCTCTTGGGACTCAGCGCAGGGGTTGGAGGACTTTGCCGAGGCCCATGTTGCGCAGGGACAGGTGGAGCATGCTCTGCACCAGGTAGGCGTTGTCTTCCTGCAGGGCGTTGCGCAGCAGGGCCTTGGCGTCGTCGAGGCTGATCTGGCGCAGCAGCCATTTGACCCGTGGCAGGTTGGTAGCACTCATTGACAGCACGTCGCAGCCCAGCGCTACCAGCAGTACCGCGGCGGCCGGGTCGCCGGCCATTTCGCCGCAGACGCTCATGGGTTTGCCGGCATCGCGGCAGGCTTTGGCGATGAGTTTCAGTGCCTGCAGCACCGCCGGGTGCAGTGAGTGGTAGAGGTCGGCAACTCGGGGGTTGTTGCGGTCTACCGCCAGCAGGTATTGGGTCAGGTCGTTGGTGCCGACCGAGAGAAAGTCCACCATGGCCGCCAGTTCCGCCGCCTGATAGACCGCCGCGGGTACTTCGATCATCACGCCGATCGGCGGCATGGGCACGTTGAAGCCTTCGTCCAGCACTTCGCCGTGGGCACGGTGGACCAGGTGCAGGGCTTCTTCCACCTCGTGCACGCTGCTGATCATCGGCAGCATGATGCGCAGGTTTTCCAGCCCTTCGCTGGCCTTGAGCATGGCGCGGATCTGTACCAGGAAGATCTCCGGGTGGTCGAGGGTGACACGGATGCCGCGCCAGCCGAGGAAGGGGTTGTCTTCCTTGATCGGGAAGTAGCTCAGCTCCTTGTCGCCGCCGATATCCAGAGTGCGCATGGTCACCGGTTGCGGGTGGAAGGCCTGCAGCTGCTCGCGGTAGATGGTCTGCTGTTCCTTCTCGCTGGGAAAGCGATCCTGGATCATGAAGGGCACTTCGGTACGGTACAGACCGACCCCTTCAGCGCCGCGATCCAGTGAGCGGGCGATATCGGCGAACAGGCCGGTGTTCACCCACAGGGGGATACGGTGACCGTCCAGGGTGACGCAGGGTTCGTCGCGCAGCTTTGCCAGTCCATGGGACAGCTCCTGCTCTTCGCGGATCAGTTCGCGGTAGTGGCGGCGCAGCTCCTGGGACGGGTTGCAGTAGACCTCACCGACGTTGCCATCGATGATCACATCCATGCCATCCATGCGCAGGTAGGGCACATCCACCACACCCATTACGGTGGGGATGCCCATGGCCCGGGCGAGAATGGCGACGTGGGAGCTGCTTGAGCCAAGCACCGAGACCAATCCGACCAGACGCCCTTCCGGCACTTCGCCGAGCATCGAGGGGGTCAGCTCTTCGGCGACCAGAATGGTTTTCTTGGGGAACACCAGTTGACGCCGGTCAGCCTCCTGCAGACAGGCCAGCAGCCGCCGCCCGAGGTCCTTGATGTCCGCCGCCCGTTCCTGCAGATAGGGGTCGTCCATCACCTCGAAACGGGCAACGTGGGCGTGAATCACGTCACGCAGCGCGCCCTGGGCCCACTTGCCCTTGCGGATGCCCTCGATGATCTCGTTACCCAGCGAGGAGTCGTCGAGCATCATCAGGTAGACGTCGAACAGCGCCAGCTCTTCCGGACGCAGCTGACTGGAGAGCTTGTCCGCCAGTTGGCGGATGTCCGCGCGTACTGCCTCGACCGCCCGGCGGTACAGGGCGATCTCGGCATCGATATCCTTCACATCCTTGTCCGGCACCGCCTTGAGGTCGGCCGGGGGCAGCATCACCACCGAGCGCCCGATAGCCACGCCGGGGGCGCCGGGTACGCCGTCAAAGCGGGTGTCCTGAATGACCTCCCCGCTCCAGCCCAGGCCACGGATGGCACCGGTGGCCTCGGCGTGGGCGATGACTCCGGCCAGCTGGGCGCTCATGGTCACGAGGAAGGATTCTTCCACCTCGTCGAACAGCCGCCGTTCCTTCTGCTGGATGACCAGCACGCCCATGACCTGCCGGTGATGGATGATCGGCACGCCGAGGAAGGAGGCATAGCGCTCTTCGCCGGTTTCGGCAAAGTAACGGAAACGCGGGTGGGCGGCGGCATCTTCGAGGTTGACCGGTTCTTCGCGCACGCCGACAAAGCCGACCAGGCCTTCGTTGCTGGCCAGGCTGACGACGCCGATGGCGCTCTTGTTCAGGCCTTCGGTGGCCATCAGTTCGTAGCGGTCGGTATCCGGGTTGAGCAGGTAGACCGAGCAGACGTGGGTTTCCATCGCCTCGCGCACGCGATGGACGATGATGTCCAGCGCCGAGGACAGGTCCTTGGCTGCGTTGACCTCCTGGACGATACGCCGCAGCGTACTGAGCATGTTCAGCATCAGCTGAACTCATCCAGCGGCAGACGCGGTGCCAGTTCCTTCATCGCCCGGCGGTAGACATCCCGTTTGAAGGCCACCACCTGACCCAATGGATACCAGTAGCTGACCCAGCGCCAGCCGTCGAATTCCGGCTTGGCGGTGCGGGTCATGCACACGCGTTCATCTTCACAGGTCAGGCGCAGCAGGAACCACTTCTGCTTCTGGCCGACGCATACCGGTTGCGAGTGGCTGCGGATCAGCCGCTGGGGCAGACGGTAACGCAGCCAGCCACGGGTGCAGCCGAGGATCTCGACGTCCCCGGGCAGCAGCCCGACTTCTTCATGGAGTTCACGGTACAGGGCCTGCTCCGGCTCTTCATCGCGCCGTATGCCGCCCTGGGGAAATTGCCAGGCATCCTGACCGATACGCCTGGCCCACAGCACCTGCCCCGACCCGTTGGTCAGGATGATGCCTACATTGGGACGAAAGCCGTCGGAGTCGATCACTGCCATATCCTTATCAGAGTTCCACTGCATTGTTCCACAAAGACGCGCGCGCCAGCAATTGCATTAATATGTCGCTATCGAGCATTTATCCGTCGGCTGAATTATCCTTACGGCCTTTAATTGCGTATTCACAGGAGTATCCCGTGGCACTTGCCATCTTCGACCTCGACAACACCCTGCTGGGCACCGACAGTGATAACGCCTGGGGGGAATTTGCCGTGGCGCACAATATTGTCGACCCGGCGACCTACGGCACACGTAACACCCAGTTCTTCAACGATTATCTGGATGGCAAGCTGGACGTCAACGAGTACCTGAATTTCTGTCTGGAGCCGCTGGGCCAGCACAGTCGTGAGCAGCTGGAGCAATGGCATCTGCAGTTCATGCAGGAGAAGGTCGAGCCGTTCATTCTGCCGAAGGCCTTCGAGCTGATCGCCCGGCACGAGCAGGCCGGGGATCTCACCATGATCATTACCGCGACCAACCGCTTTGTTGCCGGGCCGATCGGCAAGCGTTATGGCATCGATATCATGCTGGCCTCCGAGTGCGAAGAGGTGGACGGGCAGTACACCGGGCGCGGCTGCGATATCCCCTGCTTCCGCGAGGGCAAGATCACCCGGCTGCAGCGCTGGCTGGAGGAGACCGGGCATGATCTGCAGGGGGCGTATTTCTACAGCGACTCGCGCAATGATCTGCCGCTGTTGTCGCTGGTCGATAACCCGGTGGCGGTGGACCCGGACGATGTGCTGCGTGCCCATGCCGAGGAGCACGGCTGGCCGGTGATCAGTCTGCGCGACTGAGCTGGGCGCTGGCGCGCTTTGCCGAGCCGGTTTGCGCCTCGATGTGGTATTTTAGACAGGCTTGCCGCTGCGCCCATGTAACCCATGCGCCTGGTCGTGCGTCCACCGATCCACCGCCTGACGGAAACACGCCATGACTGACGAAACACCTGACGTTGTCGAAACCCAGGAATCCATCACCGAAGCGCTGGCCAAGGGCAAGCTCAAGCGCGTGCGTAGAATCCTGCGCGAACTGACGCCCGCGGAAACCGCCGAGCTGCTGGAAAGCCTCGATGAAGAGCAGCGCCAGGTCGTCTGGGACCAGATCGGCGACCTGGAAGAGCCGGACATCCTCGCCCTGCTGCCCGACGACCTGGCCGAACAGCTGCAGATCAACAGTGACGACAACCTGTTCGATGGCGAGCTGGATGACGATGACGAGTCTGAAGTCAGCCCCATCGCTGTAGTACGTGAGGCGCTGGAAGCAGGCAAGTTCAAACGCGCGCTGAAGATCTTCGCCCGTCTGCACCCGTCCCAGGCCGCCGGCCTGCTGGAATCATTGCCGCAGGGCGAGCGCAGCAGCATCTGGTCGCGACTGGACAGCCTGCGCATCGGCCAGATCCTCGTCCACCTGCGTGAAGAAGTCGCCGCCAGTCTGGCGCTGGAACTGTCCGACGCCGAACTGCTGGAAGCCGCAGGCGCACTCGACCTCGACGACCTGGTCGACCTGATCCAGGCGCTGCCCTTCGGCCCCGGCCGCCAGCTGCTGCTGTCCATGGATGTGGAAAAGCGCCAGCAACTGGCCGATATGCTGTCCTACCCCGAGGACTCGGCCGGTGGTCTGATGAACACTGACCACATCTCGGTGCGCGCCGACGTCAAGGTCGGCTCGATCCTGCGTTACCTGCGCCTGCTCGAAGACCTGCCCGACCATACCGACAAGCTCATGGTGGTCGACCGGGAAAACCGCTATCAGGGTGTATTGCGTCTGAGCCGGCTGGTCACCAGCATGGCCGATGAGTTGGTGCTGGACGTGATGGACGCCGACTTCAAGCCACTGGACGTACTCATGAGCAGTCAGGACGTGGCCCGCCAGTTCGAACATCTGGACATGCTCTCGGCTGCGGTGGTCAGCGAAGAGGGTATCCTGCTCGGGCGCATCACCGTGGACGACGTGATGGACAGCATCCGTGACGACTCCGAGCGCGCCATCATGGGCATGGCCGGTCTGGACGATGAGGCGGACATGTTCGCGCCCATTCTCACCAGTACCCGCCGCCGCTCCGTCTGGCTGGGCTTCAATCTGATCACTGCCTTCCTCGCTGCCTCGGTGATCGGCCAGTTCCAGGGTGCGCTGGAGCAGATCGTGGCGCTGGCGGTGCTGATGCCGGTGGTCGCCAGCATGGGCGGCATCGCCGGCAGTCAGACTCTGACCCTGGTCATCCGCGGTCTGGCCCTTGGTCAGGTGGATACCGGTAACCTCAAGGTGCTGCTCGGCAAGGAGCTGGGCATCGGCTCGCTCAACGGCATCCTCTGGGCGATCCTGGTGGCCGCTGTGGCGATCTTCTGGTTCGGCGATCTGGGCATCGGCTGGGTGATAGGTCTGGCGATCCTGATCAATCTGGTCTGCGCGGTACTGGCCGGCCTGCTGATCCCGCTGGTCCTGCGCCGCTTCGGCATTGACCCGGCACTGGCCGGCAGCATGGTGTTGATGGCGGTCACCGACGTGGTCGGTTTCTCCTCCTTCCTCGGTCTGGCCACGGTGTTTCTTATCTGACATGGAGGGTCGGCGCGACGCAACCAGGCCTTCCCGCTATACTGCCGCCCCGATCTGCCATCCCCCGCCTCACCCAGGAGTCGACCATGAATCTGCCCATCCTGCGCCTCAAGACCAACTGTGATCGTCGCCTCAAGGGCGGCCACCTGTGGGTGTTCAGCAACGAAGTCGACACCGTCCAGACCCCGCTGACTGCACTGCAGGCCGGGCAGGAAGCGCAACTGTTGAACGCCTCCGGCAAACCCATGGGGCTGGTCACCGTCAGCCCGGACAATCTGATCTGTGCCCGCCTGCACAGCCGTGATAGCAAACACGGGCTGGACAAATCGCTGCTGGTGCACCGCATCAAGATTGCCCTGAGCCTGCGCGAGCAGTTGTTCGACAAGCCCTGCTACCGACTGGTGTATGGCGAGTCTGATCTGCTCCCCGGGCTGGTGGTGGATCGCTTTGCCGACTACCTGGTGGTACAGATCACCACCCCGGGCATGGAACGGGTCCGTGATCAGGTAGTGGAAGCGCTGGTGCAGGTACTCAAACCTGCGGGTATTCTGCTCAAGAATGATGGTGCCGCGCGCAAGGCGGAACAGCTCGATGCCTATGTTGAAGTCGCACACGGCGAGGTGCCCGAGCGAGTGGCGCTGGAAGAGAACGGTGTGCGCTTCGAAGCGCCGGTACACAACGGGCAGAAGACCGGCTGGTTCTACGACCACCGCATGAACCGTGCCCGCCTGGCACCCTACGTTGCGGGCAAGCGGGTGCTGGATCTGTACAGTTATATCGGCGGTTGGGGCGTACAGGCCGCAGCCTTCGGGGCCAGCGAGGTAATGTGTGTCGACAGTTCAGCAGCCGCGCTGGACCTGGTCGAACACAACGCTGCGCTCAACGGTGTAGCGGAGAAGATGACCGTGGTGGAAGGTGACGTCATGGCTGCGCTGCGCGAGCTCAAGGAGGCCGGCGAGAAGTTCGACGTGGTGATTGCCGATCCACCAGCTTTCATCAAGAAGCGCAAGGATACCCGCAACGGCGAGAACGCCTACCGCCGTCTGAACGAACAGGCCATGCGTCTGCTCAATCGCGATGGCGTTCTGGTCTCGGCTTCCTGCTCCATGCACCTGGCCGAGAACAACCTGCGCGATATTCTGCTGGCGGCCAGCCGCCATCTGGACCGCAACCTGCTGATTACCGAACGCGGTTTTCAGGGGCCCGATCATCCGGTGCATCCGGCGATCGCTGAGACCAGCTATATCAAGGCCCTGTTCTGCCGAGTACTGCCGGTCTGACAGATGGGGCGTGGAGCATTGCCGGGATGGAACCCGGCACTCCAGCCCTGTCAGCCTGCGTTGCGCTCCATCCGGGTTACGCCTGCGGGGGTGCCGAGCAGCAGGATATCCGCCGGGCGGGCGGCGAACAGGCCGTTGCAGACTACCCCGACAATGGCGTTGAGCTGTTCTTCCAGCCCGCGCGGGTCGTGGATCTGCATGTTGTGCACATCGAGAATCACGTTGCCGTTATCGGTGACCACGCCGTGGCGGTACACCGGGTCGCCGCCGAGCTTGACGATCTCCCGGGCGACATGGCTGCGGGCCATGGGAATGACCTCCACCGGCAGCGGAAACTCGCCGAGGGTGGACACCAGCTTGCTCTCATCGGCAATGCAGATGAAGGTGCGGGCTACCGCCGCGACGATCTTTTCCCGGGTCAGGGCCGCGCCGCCGCCCTTGATCAGCTCCAGGTGCCGGTTGGCCTCATCGGCACCATCCACATAGAAATCCAGTCCGGCCACGCTGTTCAGGTCGTAGACCGGAATGCCGTGCTGCTTCAGGCGTTCGGCGGTGGCCTCGGAGCTGGCGACCGCACCATCGAAGTTGCCCTTGTGTCTGGCCAGAGCATCAATGAAATGGTTGGCGGTGGAGCCGGTGCCGACGCCGATGACGCTCCGGTCTTCCAGTTGCGGCAGCAGAATATCCACTGCGGCCTGGGCAACTGCCCGCTTGAGTTCGTCCTGGGTCATGCCGGTTACCTCTGTTGTCGATGCACGGGTGAACAAAGCGGCGATTATACGGCCCGGAGGGGGCACCGTGTAGTCGGAGCATGGCTGATTCGTTTAGACTGGCGGTTTTATATCACCAAGCCGAAAACCTGATGCCTACTCTGGAAAGCTACGTAAAGAAGATTCTCTGTTCCCCGGTCTACGATGTGGCGGTGGAAACACCCATCCATCGGGCCAACTTTCTCTCCGAGCGGCTGGACAATACCGTGCTGCTCAAGCGCGAAGACCTGCAGCCGGTGTTCTCCTTCAAGATCCGCGGTGCCTACAACAAGCTGGTACAGCTGAGCGATGAACAGCGCGCCAGTGGCGTGGTCGCCGCTTCGGCGGGCAACCATGCCCAGGGCCTGGCCTTTGCCGCCCGGCACATGGGGGTCAAGGCCACTATCGTGATGCCGAAAACCACCCCCGAGATCAAGGTCAAGGCGGTACGCGCCCGGGGTGGCCGGGTGGTGCTGCACGGTGATGCCTTCGACGAGGCGCTGGCCTACGCGCAGAAACAGGTCGAGGAAAAGGGCCTGGTGTTCATCCACCCCTACGACGACCCGGACACCATCGCCGGTCAGGGCACCGTGGCCATGGAAATCCTGCGCCAGCACCAGGGCCAGCTGGATGCCATCTTCGTCCCGGTCGGCGGCGGCGGCCTGATTGCCGGTATCGCCGCCTATGTGAAATACCTGCGCCCGGAGATCAAGGTGATCGGCGTCGAGCCACGGGACTCCAACTGCCTGCAGACCGCGCTCAAGCGTGGCAGGCGGGTGACCCTGGGCCAGGTCGGTCAGTTCGCCGATGGTGTGGCGGTGGCGCAGATCGGCAAGTACACCTTCGATATCTGCAAGCAGTATGTGGACGAGGTGATCACCGTCTCCTCCGACGAGATGTGCGCGGCGATCAAGGATATCTACGACGATACCCGCTCGATCTGTGAACCGGCCGGGTGTCTTGGCGTGGCCGGCATCAAGAAGTACGTCGAGCGCGAAGGCTGCACCGGCAAGGTGTTCGTGGCGATCGACTCCGGTGCCAATATCAACTTCGACCGCCTGCGCCATGTGGCCGAGCGGGCGGAGATCGGTGAGCAGCGCGAAGCGCTGCTGGCGGTGACCATCCCCGAACGCCCGGGCAGCTTCAAGGCGTTCTGCCAGGCCATCGGCAAGCGCGCCATCACCGAGTTCAACTACCGCTATCACGACAATGCCCAGGCGCATATCTTCGTCGGCGTGCAGACCCACCCGGAGAACGATCCCCGGGAGGCATTGGTGGCCGGGTTGATCGACAAGGACTTCCCGGTACTGGACCTGACCAACAACGAGCTGGCCAAGCTGCATATCCGCCACATGGTCGGTGGTCACTCGGTGGAGGTCGAGGACGAGGTGGTCTACCGCTTCGAATTCCCCGAACGCCCGGGCGCGCTGTTCAACTTCCTCAACAAGCTGGGCGGACGCTGGAACATCTCCATGTTCCATTACCGCAACCACGGTGCCGACTATGGCCGCGTGGTGGTCGGCCTGCAGGTGCCGGAAGCCGAACGCAGCAAGGTGCCCGAAGCACTGGATGCCATCGGCTATCCCTACTGGGACGAGACCAGCAACCCGGCCTACCAGCTGTATCTGGGCTGATTACTCCACCAGTTCGGAGCAGGCGCTGCGGTTGCGTCCGCTGCGCTTGGCCTCGTACAGGGCTTCATCTGCGGCGCTGACCAGTGCCGCAGATGACTCGTTGCAGCCGGGCATGGCGCAGGCGATGCCGATGCTGATGGTCACTCGCTCGGGCTCGACCACATGCGGAATATTCATGCGCTCCACCTCGGCATGGATCAGTCGGGCTACCTTGAAACACTGCGGCAGGTCGGCGCCGGGCAGCAGCACGGCAAATTCCTCGCCGCCATAGCGGCACACCCGCTCCCCCTCACGACCCACATGCTGCTGCAGGGCGCGGCTGATCTGGCGCAGGGCATCATCACCGGCCAGATGGCCGAAGGTGTCGTTGTAGCGCTTGAAGAAGTCCACATCGATAATCAGCAGGCCCAGTGGCAGGTGCTGGCGTTGCAGACGTCGCCATTCCGAGGCCAGCGCCGCATCGAAGAACCGCCGGTTGTACAGCCCGGTCAGGCCATCCAGCTGGCTGAGTCTCTCCAGCTGCGCGGTGGTTTCCAGCTGCTGGTGGTTGTTGCGTCCGACACACACCAGATAATTCTGGCCCATGCGCCGCATCGGGCGCACGCTGATCTCCAGCGGCACCAGCTTGCCAGTGCGGGCGCGCACCTGTTTCTGGTAGATGGCGCTCTCGCCCTGGCTGACCTGCTGTTGCAGGGTCTGCAGCCAGGCATTGGCCCCGGGCATCAGGTCGTCGGGGCTGATGGCGATGATATTGTTCAGCTGCTCGGCGCTGTAGCCGATACTGGCCCAGCAGGTGCGGTTCATGTAGACAACCTCGAACGGATCCAGATTGAGGATGAACAGTGCGTCGTAGCTGTAGTCGGTCATGTCCAGTACCAGTTGCAGCCGCGACTGACTGGTCTGCAACACCTGCTCCACCTCCTGCCGCCGGGCGATCTCGCTCTGCAGCACCCGGTTGGTCAGTTGAATGGCGCTCAGCCGCTGGGTGTTGAGCAGGGCCAGCCACAGTGCGTGGCACAGCAGCAGGCTGGCGAGCAGGCCGCTGACCAGGGTAATCAACGGGATGGCGCTGCTCTGGTGGCTGCTGCGGGTCGGGTAGCTTTCGATGAAGAAGGTATTGTTGCCGCCCAGCTGTATCGCGACGCGGATCGGCTCCAGGCTGTCCAGGGTGTCCGCCCGTTTGCGTTGGAAGATGGGCTGCTGGTTGCTGCCCAGTATCAGACTCATGTGCCCCACGGGCAGCTGCTGCAGCAGGCTGTCGAGTAACTGCTCGACGCGGAAGATGGCGATCAGGTAGCCATCGAACCTCACTCTGCCGCCGCTGGTCGCGTACTGCATGGGAATGGAGTAGGCCAGCCCATGGCCACCCTGCAACAGCTCGAACTGCGTGCTGAGCACTGCCTGTTCGGTGTCCCTGGCGTGCTGCAGATAAGGCAGGTTGGGATGACCGGGAGGATAGCGGAAGCCCACGACCGCCTCATTGCCCTGTGGCGGACGGATCCAGCGCACCCGGTGAGTTTCATCCAGCCATTCGATCGCCTGCAGGTGACCAAAGTCCTGCAGCAGTCTGTCGGCATCCTGCTGCCAGAGGCCTGGCCGCTCGCGATAGTGGTTCCAGCGTGAAGCCAGCCTCTGCAGCGCATCGGTCTGATAGCGGAAGTGGGTTTCCAGTTGACGCGCCAGCTCCCGGGTTTCCTGTTCCAGCAACTGCTGGTTACGTTGCAGCTCGTTTTTCTGCAGGCTGTGTGCGACCAGGATGCTGCCGGCGACCAGACACAGCAGCAACCCCACCACCAGCAGGGCGTGAATTGTACGGGGCTGAACGAGGTGGCGCGGCGC
>JAAYHO010000229.1 GCA_012735335.1 Gammaproteobacteria bacterium | reverse complement strand
GCATCCGCAGTATCAGCTCGGTATTCTCCAACAGATGCATCAACCAGCCATCGCCGCTCGACAGCAGGCCCGCCTGAAAATACCTGTGGGCACCACTGCGGGACCTGAGCACCAGGGAGGATATATGTGCCGGCCAATATTGCGCCGAACCATTCAATTCCGCAGCTGGCTGGGCCATGAACTCGGACAACGGCACAGGCTTCACCAGAAGCCCATCCGGCAGCAGGCGCCGCAACGCGGGACTGGCATCGACTACCAGCCCTTCCTCGTTCAATATGAAATATAAGCTGCCCTCACCGTGCAGCAACTCGGGCGAGTCTACCAGTCCCGGCAAGCTCCCCTTCTTACCCCAATGCCAGAATTTATTCATAGTCGCCACTTCAAGATACTGTTGCCCTGGTTGATGAGCGGCAGGCAACGCGGCCACATACAGGCTTGTCAACGCTCCTCTACCCCAGAAAGTAGACTGCGACCATCAAGGGGTCAAAGCGCACTGGTTGCTGTGAGGTTATTTACGCAGGCGGGACATGCGGAAGCCGCCATGACTTCTGAATCTTCCGGTATCCCCAGTAATCCAGTAACGGGTAGCGAGATAGAAGGCCTTCTTCCGGCTGACGTGATAACTGATCAGTGTTCTGTAGGCCCAGCGCCAGCCATAACCCGACCTGCTCATCTCCGGCTCCATGATTGAACTGTCTCCAGCAGAGAATGCCGCCCATTGGCAACATGCTCTCCACGCCACAAATCAAGACTTGTGGCGGCAATATTAGGGGGTGAGGAGTTGCGGCGATATATGCACTTGGGGCTAGTCGGATGTCATTACACCCATATGACATCTGGCCAGACTCGCTGGCCTGGATAGTATGGTGGGCCGCTCCAGAAGGCCGCCTTCCGATGCTTCAATTGCCCCCATTCCCACTCCCACTGACCGGCCTGTTACTCTGGGCGCTACTGTGCGCCATTCAGGATGCCCGCCAGAAGCGCATCAGCAATTGGCTGACCTTTGGCATGGCAGCGCTGTCCAGCATCTTACTGCTGCACCAGGGGCACAGTATCTCCGGGGCCGGTCCCGGGGCGACCCTACTGGCACTGGCAATAGCCCTGGCTTTCAGCCTGCCGGGCTATTTCAGAGGCGAGATGGGCGCGGGTGACGTCAAGCTGCTGGGTGCGCTGGCGCTGGCCAGCAGCCCCATGCATGTGCTGGGCAGTATTTCCCTTGCCGGACTGGGCATGGTGAGCTGGGCGTTTATCGGCTCCCGCCTCTGGCAGCGGCTGAGCCCGGGGCTGCAACAGCACCTGGCACGACTTGATCCGACCAGCGGCAGCAAGCTGCCCTACGCCCCTTTCCTGCTCCTCGGCCTGCTGCCAACCCTGCTGCTTCTGGCCTGACAACGACCTGACGGACCTCCTGCTCAATAACGCCTGGTACGCAGCATCATCCGCACATCGTCACTGATCGGCAGCGCGTAATCATGAGTTGCCAGCACCATATTGGTGCTCGGCTGTATCACTTTCAGGTTGATATAAACATAATCCCTGCCCTCACCATAACTGCCTACGATCACCGCCTGAGCGTTATGCGTGCCAGCCAGCTCGTGTAACTCGCGGGTCAGCATCAACTCGCCCTGACTCTGGGAGATGTAGACATTATTGCGAAACTTCATCTCCACCATGCTCTGGCCCGCTTGGGTGAATCGCGCAGAGATCTGCTCCGACACCAAACGGCCCAGGGTCGATGAACGCTCCAGCGCATCGACATTGACCAAGGTAGCAATCAACATGGTGTTGCCACGGCCAGGCATCTGCTGCAGCAGCACATCGGCGGCCTGGTGGTTGGCCCGGATAAAGGGTGAGCTGCTTGCACCGGCATAGCTCGGCTTGCCGCTCTGCGCGCAGCCGGCCATGACCACAACCAACAGCACCAGCAAAAAAGAAGCTAGACGTTTCATCACAGGCCTCCCTTGAGCGGTAGAGTGCTGTTAGTAGCATAAAGGCCCCAGTCAGTCTGGGTGGTGTAATAGGCCGAGCTGGTCTGAGCAAAGTATTGCTCGCGGCTGGAGATACTGGCTGTAACGATCAACTCGGTTTTCGGCACAGTCAGTCCCTTGCCGTACTGGCTGCCGAACCAACGGCTGCCATCGACAGCCAGGGTGCCGCCTATCATCGCGGCCCCCGGCGAGACATTCTCATAGACATTGCGCAACACCCACAGGCCGCCGGCCAGTAGCGTCAGTTCGCCGGCCGCAGCCGGACGCTGGCGCTTCTCGGAGAACTGCACAGCTTGGGCGCTGACCTCGACCAGCAAGGTACCGTGACGCTCCGCACTTTTCATAACCGGGTAACCGGCACGGGTCAGCTCAGTCACCAGTTGTGCAGAGAAGGCCTGCTCGAACGGGCTTTCGCTGCTCTTGCGCACCACATACACCGGGCGCTTCTCCGGCATGACCGTCATCAGCTGGCGGGCGCTGTCGCCAGCGATCAATTGCCAATGTGACGCTGCACGGATGTGCTGCTGCTCTTCGCTCAAGAAGTTGGTCGGCTGCGGTGCCTGAGAATAGGGCGCACAGCCCCCCAGCGCCACGCCGCTGGCCAGCAGACTCATGATGATTTTTCTTTGCATATCTCTATCCTCAGGTTTGCAAAACCAGTTTTATGCTCCATCAGCCCCTCGGGTTGTCGAACCCTTGTTCGACAACAGGCTTGTACGGTACTGCAGATGTGACAGGCGCCACGCAAGGACGCTACCGGGAAAGCGCCCCGCCTAGCGTTCGAAGCTGCCGCCGTCATCCTCACCGAAATATTCCGGGATCGGATGGCTGTAGCTGTCCAGCAACCGCCGCATGCTCAGCTCTCGCTCGCTGGGCGTGGCCGCCTGCACCCGCCGACTGGCTACTTCCCCTCCGCGCTGCAATTGCAGCCACAGCTCGACTTGCGAATCCGGCCACTCGGGCTCCAGCGGCCGCGCCGCATCGGCAGCGATCAGCGTACCGGACGTCATTGCCACTGCCAGTCCAGCCAGTACCCGGGTATACATAGTCATTCCATCCTTCATTCGGTTAGACACTCAAGGACCGCCCGCCCGTCCCCTGACTCCCGCGAGCGGCAGATCAGCGGACGGGCACCGGTGGCTGCCTGCTGCACGTTTTCAGCCTGCTGCCCACTGGGCGCAGTCGTGGTTTGTTCTCCAGTCCAGGCCTGCACCGCCGTCGCCAGCGGCTGCGGTGTCCGGGCGGAGGCTGGTACCGACTCTGCGGCGAAAGCGCGAAGCGGAGTGGGTGCCGGTGCCAGCTTTTTCACCGGCGCGGCATCCGCCGCCGATACAGCAGCAGCTGTTGTGCCCACTGAACGCCCCGGCACTGAGGCTTCTGCCGGGGCAGTCAGCGAGGCCACCGCTTCAGCCATCCCGACCGGGTCCGGGGTCGCCAGCGGCTGTGCGCTCCCCATGGAAGCTGGCGCTGCAGCATTGCCGGACTGACTACGCATGCTCCGGGCGCGCTGCTCAGCGCGACTGAAATCGCTGCTGCTCAGACCTTTGGCCGCGACCAGCTCCTGCGCCGCCTGCCAGTTATCCTCATACATCAGCAGGGTCAGCATATTCACCGCGACCCCACGGGAATTTTCCGCCAGCTCCATGGCCGTCAGCAGCTCGAAGCGCGCTTCGGACATCCGCCCTTGGTTCATATACACCACACCCAGATCATTGCGGATCGCCTGATTGGCCGGAGCCAGACTGGCAGCACTGCGCAGATACTCCTGCGCCTCGGTGTAATCCCCCCGCGCCGCCGCAATCTGTCCCAATCCGTGCCGGGCATCCGCCACCAGACAGCTATTCAGCAAGCCGGCATACAGTGCTTCCGCCTCGCTGCTGTGGCCAAGCAGACGCAGCAACTGTGCCTTACTCAGACGCCCTTGCGGCAGGTCACTGGGCAGCCGCTCAAGATTGGCCAGCGCCGCATGCAGACTTCCGGAACCGGCCATCTCCCGGGACAGGCCCAGTACCAGTTCCTGATCTGCAGTCAGCGGCTCACAGCTTCTCGGCGCTGCGGTATCCCGTTGCACCAACCAGGGTGACTCGTCCACCGCATTACCAGCACAGCCAATCAGACTGCCTGCCAGTAACAGCACCGCTGCGGCTTGTCTCATCCCATATCTCCCAACGCCTGAATAATGGCTACAAAACCCGGTCCCGCCAGCACGATCAACAGCGCCGGAAACAGAAACAACATCATCACCACGGACATCTTCGCTGACATCTTCGAAACCCGCTCCTGCAGGCCGGTCATGCGCCGATCATCCAGCAGCTCCTTCAATGACAGCAGCGAAGCCATCGCCCCACCGCCCTGGTAGATCAGTTGCACCAGAATGGTGAAACAATCGGTCAGGTCATCCACCTGCAGCAAATCGGCCAGCTCGCGCAACTCCTCACCCAGTTCCAGCCCGGCATCGACCCGCGCCAGCAACAGCTTCAGCTCCCGGCTCAGCTCCGGAAGAATCTGCTGCCCCTCATTGCACAGCACACGCAGGGCCTGCTCGACCGTCATGCCGACATCAAACAGCATGCGCAGCATGGGGATCATCAATGAGACTTCCAGGGCCAGGCACTCCTGACGCTGGCGTACCTGGGCTGCCAGCACCCGCTTGGGAATCAGGTAGCCCACGCCGAAGGCGAAGAAAGGGGCCAGCCAGGGCAGGCTCGGTGGCTCCGCCATATTCATCTGCACCGCCAGCACAACCAATACCAGCAACAATGGCAGACCGAGCTGGATACAGAAGAACAGTGTCCGCCGCTGGCTGCTGCGCCAACCCAGCTGATTCAACAACACCAGAGTTTCCGGGTCCGACTTGCCCAGCCTGGCGGCACCACTGCGTTCACCCAGCTGCAGCAACGCCGAGCCGGAACGGCTGTTTTCACCCAGCCTGGCCATCATCCGCCGGGCGGCCAGCTGTTCACGCAGGGCGCTGTACAACAGCAGCCCACCGGCCATCAGCAACAGCAGCGCACTGAGCAGCAACAGGTTCATCGGGTGATACTCCGCATCATCCGCCACAGTAACCAGGTGCCAATCATCTGCAGACCAAAGGCCACCAGCAGCACCATGCGCCCACCGGACTGCTCCCACATACCCAGCAGCATCTGCGGGTTGCTGAGGAAAAGATAACCGGCCATGGCCACGGGCATACAGCCCAGCACAATAGCGCTGATGCGCGTCTCGCCGGTCAGCGCCCGCAGTTGTCTGGCGGCCCGCTCACGATCGCGGATCAGGCTGATCAGGTTGGTCAGCAGCTCACTGGCGTTGCCGCCGTAGCGCTGGTTGACCGCCACCCCCATGGCCAGGATGTGAAACTCCTTGCGCTCATACAGCTCGGCAAAATCCGTCATGGCATCGGCCAGCGGCATACCCCGCTGTACCGCGTTACGGGTACGCTCCATGGCGCTGTACAGCGGCTCCTGGGCGTTCTGCATACTGAGCAGCATGCCATCCCCCAGGGTGCGCCCGGACTTCAGGCTGCGTACCGTATGATCCAGCAGGCCCGGTGTCTGCTCGATCATCCGCTGCAGCCGCCGACCGGCCTGCCACAGCATGTACAGGCGCAACAGTACCGGCGGTATCAGCAACAACATGAGCAATGCCAGCCAGCCGCCGAGCAACCAGCCCAGCGCGGCCAGCAGCAGCCAGAAAGAACTCAACAGCACCACGACCCAGGCTGGCATGCTCAGCCCCGAGCGCAGCAACTCCCGCTGCAGCCGCCCCATGCTGACCGGCGCAGCCTGGGCCTGTTCGCTGGTCAGTCGCTGCATCACCTGCTCGGTCTCCGCAGCGCGCAGGCCACGACGCAACAGCCATAACCCGCCAAACAGCAACAGCAGGCACAGCAGCAGCGCGATATTCATCGCCCGCCCAGCCCCGGCATGCCAGGCATACCCGCTCCACGCAGCTTCTCACTGGCAGTGTTCCGCGCCTCGCGGACAAAACCGCCATGCACCCCCGGCTCAAGGCGGAAGAGGGTATTGGTCACATACTGCTCATCACGCAGGCCGACCACTTCCAGCACCTCGGACACACAGCGCCGACCATCACTGGTACGGGTCAGTTGCACGACCACATCAATCGCCGAGCAGATGGTCTGGCGCAGGGTGCGGTCGTGCACCTGGATACCCGACAGCCCGACCAGGGTTTCCAGCCGCAGCAAGGCATCCTGCGCATTGTTGGCATGCACCGTACTCATCGAGCCGTCGTGCCCGGTGTTCATCGCAGTCAGCACATCCAGCACCTCGATGCCGCGAATCTCCCCCAGCACGATACGGTCCGGACGCATACGCAGAGCGTTACGCACCAGATCCCGGGCAGTCACCTCACCGTGTCCATCGGCATTCGGCGGGCGGGTTTCCAGGCGTACCACGTGGTCGTGCTTGAGTTGCAGCTCAGCGGTGTCCTCGATGGTGACGATCCGCTCACGGGGGTCGATCATCTGGCTGAGCATGTTCAACAGGGTGGTCTTACCGGTACCGGTACCGCCACTGACCAGCACGTTGCAGCGGCGGCTGACCATCAACTTGAAGAAATCCAGAATCGCCTGATCCAGCGAGCGTGAGGCCAGTAGGTCGGTACTCTTGAGCATATCCCGGCTGAATTTACGCACCGACAGGCAAGGCCCATCCAGCGCCACCGGCGGAATTACCGCGTTGATCCGGCTGCCATCGGG
>JAAYHO010000228.1 GCA_012735335.1 Gammaproteobacteria bacterium | reverse complement strand
TGATAAACCCCAAGTGGTTTAGTGTTGGTATACCCTATGGCAGGTATGGGGACCATGATGGTACGCGCAGGTCTGTGAACTTCGTCGGAATCTCCGACCGTGCACGACCATTGGTCGAAACCAGCATTAGTACACCCCGCCCCTGTTGACGGGTAGCGTAAATTAACATAGTGCCGTTGGGTGCGACAGTAGGCGACTCATCCATCGACGTTTCTGTTAAAACTTTCAGATTGCCTCTTTCCAGATCCTGAGTTGCGATATGGAAATTCCTGTAGCCATCCTGACGGTGAACCATGACCATGGTCCGCCCATCAACTGACAATTTGGCGTTGGCATTATAGTTGCCCACAAAGGTCAGACGCTCCGTGGTGCCGCTATTCAGATTCTGCTTGTAAATCTGCGGACGTCCTCCCCGATCGGAGGTGAACACCAGCGTATTGTTATCGAGCCAGCTCGGCTCGGTATCAATTCCGTAATGGTTGGTGGCCCGGCGCATCTGCTTGCTGTCCAGATCCATTACATAAATCTCCGGGTTGCCGTCACGGGACAGCACAAAGGCCAGTCGCTTGCCATCCGGCGACCAGGCCGGGGCACCATTGAGCCCCTCGAAACTGGTGATGCGTTCGCGCCGACCAGTCTGAATATAATGTACAAAGATCTCCGGACGTCGCGATTCAAATGATACATACGCGATTCGTTGCCCATCCGGTGCATAGGAGGGGGTCAGAATGGGCTCCCGGGACTGCAACAGGGTAACTGCGCGGGCACCATCGTAATCTGAACGCTGCAGAGTATAGCGGATATTATCAACAGAGAAACGCTCCGCCGCCACATATAACAGCTTGGTGCTGAACGCACCTTTAATACCGGTTATATGTTCGAACACTTCATCGCTGAGTTTGTGCGCCATATCCCGCAACTGATTCTCACCGCCGCTGACGGTCCGGGATAACAACACCTGCTCCCGGGGCACGCTGTAGAGATGGTATTGCACCTGATAACCCGCACCGGTACCGGTGATCTGACCAGCCAGGACATACTCCACGCCAAGCATCTTCCAGTCACGGGGGAAGATTTCCTCGGCACGGGTCGGGTAGCTGAGCATATTTTCCCGGGCAAAGGGGGCAAACATGCCGGTATTGCGCAGGTTGTTAGCGGCAATCTCGGCCAGATCCTCACTCAGCGGCGTACCACCCTGCCAGCCGAAGGGCACCACGGCAATCGGGGTAGCCCGATCACTGCCGCGGGTGATTTCAATGGCGTCCTGCGCCAGCGTGACCTGGGCCATCAGCAGCATGAGGGTGCCTGTCAGCCAATACTTCAGTGAATTCATCAAAAGTCCAAATCCTCTGGTTTGAAGCGCAAGTTACGCTGTCTGTACATACGATCGAAGGCAGCGGGGTTTTCCCGGGACAATTGCTGCATTTCCGGAATACGCCCCACGTTGCGCACAGCCTGGACAGCCGACTGGTCAAACCCGGCATCGCCGCTGGAGCGTACTACCACTGCATCGGTTATATCACCTGACGGCAACATGCTGATGCGCACTTCCACCAGCATGCCATTACGTGCCGTCGGCGGGCGGCGCCACTGCTCACTGACATAGCGGCGGATGACGTCATCATAGCTGGCAGCAACCGAATCGCCGATCTGATCCGCCTGCGCACGCTGGTACTGGGTTTCCTCCGCCAGCAGGTCCGCCAGAGCCTTGGCCCGGGCCTCTTCCTGCTCACGCTTGAGTTTGGCCAGCCGATCCGCTTCGGCCTTCTTGGCATCCGCCTCGGCCTTGCGCTTGGCCTCCTCGGCGGCGCGGCGTCTGGCGTCCTCTTCCCGACGTTTGGCCTCTTCTGCGGCTTTGCGCCTGGCTTCTTCCTCGGCGGCCTTCTTCTTTGCCGCTTCCTCTTCAGCCAGCTTTCTCGCAGCGTCAGCCCGGCGCGCCTCCTCGACCTTCTGTCTTTCGACCTGCTCAGCCTGTCGACGTTCCTCTGCTGCTTGCTGTTCCTGCGCGGCTTTCTGCTGCTCGGCCTGCGCTGTTGCCTCAGCCTGGCGCTGTTGCTCGGCAGCACGGGCGGCTTCCTGCTCCTGCTGGCGTTCCTGCTGTTTGCGTTCCAGTTCCTCGGCTTCGTGGCGCTGGGCCGCCGTGCGCTCGGCCTCACCGGCGATGCGCTGATCGGTCTGAGTGGTGGCTGGGCTCTTCGAGTTCAGCTGTACCAGCGTTGCCTGAACGATGGGCTTGGCCGGCTCGAACTGGGGCGCACTGCTGAAGGATACGAACAGCAGCAGGATGACCAGCAGATGTACGCCCAGCGCCTTGATCACCGACGCGGTGAAGCGCTCGCTGCTCGAATCCCTCATACGCTGGTTACTCACGGTGCCTCGGTAATCAGGCCGACATTGGGCACACCGGACTGCTGCAGCGCCGCCATGGCAGCCACCACAACGCCGTAGTTGACCGCACTGTCACCGCGGATATACACCAGCGTATCCGGGCGCGCGCGCATGATCTTGGCTACACCATCGGTCATTTCTTCCAGCGAGATGGCCGTTTCGCTCTGGGTCTCGGTATCCACCGTCTCGCCCAGGTTCCAGTAATAGGTGCCGTCGGCCAGCACCGACAGGGTCAGCACCTGCTGATTGGAGTCCGAGGGCAACACCTCGCTGGCGACCTGCGGCAGATCGACCTTCACCCCCTGGTTGAGCATGGGTGCGGTGACCATGAAGATCACCAGCAGCACCAGCATCACGTCGATATAGGGAACGACGTTCATCTCGGCGACGGGTTTGCGTTTCTGGCGTCGGCCCTGATGGGTGTACATGCTCACTCCCCTTCGCTGATATGTACGCGGCGATGCAGGATGCTGGAGAACTCATCGGCAAAGGTGTAGTAACGGCTGATCAGCATTTCCGAGCGGGCGGAGAAGCGGTTGTAGGCCACCACCGCCGGGATCGCCGCGAACAGGCCGATGGCCGTGGCGATCAGCGCCTCGGCGATACCCGGCGCCACCGTGGCCAGCGTCGCCTGCTGCACCGTGGCCAGGCCACGGAAGGAGTTCATGATGCCCCATACGGTACCGAACAGACCGACATAGGGACTGGTCGAACCGACGGTAGCGAGGAACGGCAGATGCTGTTCGAGCTTTTCTTCTTCCCGGGAGATGGCCACACGCATGGCGCGCTGCACCGCATCCATGACCGCCTCCGGCTCCACGCCCTGCTGCTGACGCATGCGTGAGAATTCCTTGAAACCGGCACGGAAGATCTGCTCCAGGCCGGAGTCGGGATTGGGTGTGCCGGTTACCTGGCGGTAGAGCTTGGACAGATCGATGCCGGACCAGAAGCGGTCTTCGAACTCATCCAGACTGGCCTTGGCGGCACGGGTGACCGAACTGCGCTGAAAGATCAGCACCCAGGAGGCGATGGACGCCAGAACCAGCACCAGCATGACCAGTTGCACCAGCACACTGGCACCACCTATCAGGTGCCACATCGACATTTGATCAGCTTGCACTCTCTGCCTCTCCTTGATCCTGCATTATCTGTCCACCCCGGGTCGCCTCGAAAGCGCTGCTCAGGGCCGACGGTATCATTCTGGGTTTGTAACGATCGGCACTGACACAGGCCACCAGTACTTCCCCCTCACATAACAACTTGCCATCCGCCCGGCGTACCTGTTGGACGAAGCGGATGCTGGCACGCTTGAGTTCCAAGACACCAGCAGTGACCACAAGTTCATCATCCAGCTGTGCCGGCGCGTGATAGCGGGCACTGACGGAGTGAACGACAAAGATGGTGTTTTCGCGTTGCAGCGCGCTCTGATCAAACCCCAGCGAGCGCACCAGCTCGGTACGGGCGCGCTCCATGAACTTCAGGTAAT
>JAAYHO010000227.1 GCA_012735335.1 Gammaproteobacteria bacterium | reverse complement strand
GGTAGCAGAAGTAGCCCATGGCCCCCAGCCGGGGAAAGGGCAGATCCCGGGCGCCGACCATCTTCGGGATCAGATACATGGCCACCCCTTCCAGCACCGGAATGGCAAACAGGAACATCATCAGGGTGCCGTGCATGGTGAACAACTGGC
This sequence comes from Gammaproteobacteria bacterium, assembly GCA_012735335.1. Lineage (GTDB taxonomy): Bacteria > Pseudomonadota > Gammaproteobacteria > Pseudomonadales > Pseudomonadaceae > Halopseudomonas. Next base: position 8,486 of record JAAYHO010000227.1, on the reverse strand, counting down.
TATACAGCTCGAGCCCGACAATGTCCTGCTCCGGCAGAGCCAGCTGGGTGCGCATCAACATCGCCATCACTCCGCCGATCAGGAAGAACAGCAGTCCGGTGATGATGAAGCGCAGCCCTACCGAGGTATGGTTGACCGCCGCCAGCGCACCCCAGCCGGGCCAGTTGCCCCAGACCCGATCATATTCCCGGTGCAGCCGGGCGTTCTGCTGACGTTGATCACTGGCTGTCATCGGCGCTCTCCAGCCATGCCGCGAAGTCCGCCGGGGCATGGGCATGCACGGTGAATTGCATGTGCGCATGGCCGGTGCCGCAGAACTCAGCGCACTGGCCATGGTAGATTCCGGGCTCATGGGCCTGCAGGCGCAGCACATTGGTCCGGCCCGGCAGCATGTCCAGCTTGCCGCCGAGGCGCGGCACCCAGAAGGAATGGATCACATCATTGCTGGTCAGGTGCAGATCCACCGGCTGACCGGCGGGGATATGCAGCTCGTTACGCAGCTCCACGCCCTGCTGCGGGTACTCGACCTGCCACCACCACTGGTGACCGGTCACCTCGATACGCAACACGTCCTGTCCGGCCACCGGCAGGGGCAACATGCGGTGGCCGATGGGAATGCCGAAGGCCAGCAACACACCCATGCTGGTGATCGGCAACAGCAGTCCGCCGCCGATGATCCAGCGGTTCTGGATACGCCGGGCCTGCTCCTGACTGATCTGTCCGGGCCTGCGGCGCAGGGCATACAGCCAGAGCCCGACCACCACCAGCAGCACCAGCACGGCGAAGCTCGACATACCCCACCACAGGGCTGCTGCATCCGCCGCCGCAGGCCCGGCGGGATTCAAGGTGGAATAAGGGCCGCTGCACGCGGTCATAACCAATGAGGCCAGGCAGATTCCGCCACGGAGTGCCAGACTGGAACCCATACCCGACGCCCCAGCTACAGGAGAATCCGCCGCATGTCCGAGTCCATCTCCAGCAGAATGTCCATCGGAGGCCACCCGATTCACCCGATGCTGATCCACTTCCCGGTGGCGGCGTTGATCGGTCTGATAGGTACCGACCTGGCCCATGTGCTGACCGGCGATGCCTTCTGGGCCAGGGCCAGTATCTGGCTGGTTGGCGTAGGCGTAATCGGTGGCTGGGTTTCGGGGACTATCGGTCTGCTGGACCTGCTGCTGGTGGAGAAGATCCGCCGCCTGATCACCGCCTGGTGCCATGCCATCCTCGCGGTCATGCTGCTGTCGCTGGCGACCCTCAACTGGATACTGCGGATCGGCCAGATGCAGGAGGCGATTCTGCCCTGGGGACTCTATCTGTCGCTGGCCAGCGGCGCGCTGATTGCCCTGACCAGTTTCTTCGGCGGGCAACTGGTGTATGACCATGCCATCGGCGTCGACTTCGAGGAGACGCCGGAGCCGAGCGACTCCCCGTGACCGGTACGCTGGTTGCAGGCTCACAGCAATATCTCCAGCGACGGCTTGGCCAGCACCAGCCAGAGAATCAGGCCGAACAGCCCCAGACTGCCCAGCGCCAGCAGCAGGCACAGCGGCACCAGCGGCGTCCCGCCCCGCTCCACCCGCAATACCAGCCAACCAGCAGCAAGATGGCAGAGCACCAGCCCGATCACCAGCGTCAGCTTGATGATCAGCCAGGGGGCGATGGTCATATCCAGCACGAACACCAGCGTACCGGCGATGATCGCGGTCAGTGCGGCCGGTGTGGCAATGCGGGTAAAGACCAAGCGCTCGATGGAGTCATAGGGATTGCTCGGCGCCTGCACCGGCAACTGATGCGCGCCCCGGGCAGCAATCAGCGCCGGCATATACAGCAAGGCTGCCGCCCAGATCACCAGAGCCATGATATGCAGCGTCAGAAACCAGAGCATGCGGAGTCAACTCCTGTCATCTCGCGAGTGTCAGCCTCGCGGGGAAACGAAGCTACAGACTCGGACAACAGGGTTTGCCGGTTCGTGCGATGAAAATGCTATTGAAGAGCGAGATATCGGAGGGACTGCTGAGCCCAAGTGGCCGCGATGGAGCACGGCCCGCCACGACCGGCTCAGCGGGTTTTGGAGTGTCGAGTTCCACCTCGACACAGCGTGCCCGCCGCCACCCCAGGTTGCCGGGATGGAACCCGGCACTCCATCAAACAACGAGGCGCGCGGGTTGGGAGGGGCGAGCTCCATCTCACCCACTTACGTTCCAGCCAGGCTCAACTCACCGGAAGAAAGCAGTACCCTCCAGCAACCGCTGAAGCGTTTTACAGCGGCTTGCCCCGATTACCGTGGGCGGAGACGAACTGCTGAATATCCTTCAGGCTGTTCGGCAGCACGGTGCAGCGTTCCTGGCGCTCGAACAGGTCGGCCAGGTGCGGCGGCAGGTGCGGTTCCTCGACGCCAGCCTTGCGTACCGCATCCGGGAACTTGACCGGGTGGGCGGTGCCCAGGGTGATCATCGGGGTGCTCATGCTGCGGCGGCATTCCCGGGCGGCGCGGACACCGATGGCGGTGTGCGGGTCGAGGATCTCGCCACACTGGGCATAGACCTCGGCGATGGTCGCGCAGGTCGCCTCGTCATCCACCGCCAGCGAGTCGAACAGGCGGCGGGCCTCGGTCCAGCGCTCCGGCTCCACCGACAGCTTGCCGTTCTGGCGGAAGCTGTCCATCAGCTGGCTGACCAGCGTACCGTTGCGGCCATGCAGGTCGAACAGCAGACGCTCGAAGTTGGACGACACCATGATGTCCATGGACGGCGACAGGGACGGATGCAGGGTGTCCTTGTCGTACTGGTTGCCGCTCATGAAGCGGTGCAGGATGTCGTTGCGGTTGGTGGCCACCACCAGCTGGCTGATCGGCAGCCCCATGTTGCGCGCCAGGTAACCGGCGAAGATGTCGCCGAAGTTGCCGGTCGGTACCGAGAAAGCCATCGAGCGCAGCGGTCCGCCCAGCTGCAGCGCCGCATGGAAGTAGTAGACGATCTGCGCCATGATCCGCGCCCAGTTGATCGAGTTGACCGCGACCAGACGGGTGCCCTTGAGGAAGCCCTGATCAGCAAAGCTGGCCTTGACCATCTCCTGGCAGTCATCGAAGTTGCCTTCGATGGCAATGTTGTGGATGTTGTCACCGGGGATGGTGGTCATCTGCCGGCGCTGCACTTCGGATACCCGGTTGTGCGGATGCAGGATGAAGATATCCACGCTCTCACAGCGGCGGCAGCCTTCGATGGCCGCCGAGCCGGTGTCACCGGAGGTGGCACCGATGATCACCGCGCGCTCGCCACGCTTGGTCAGGAAGTGATCCAGCAGGCGACCCAGCAGTTGCAGGGCAAAGTCCTTGAACGCCAGGGTCGGGCCGTGGAACAGCTCCATCACCCACTCGTTGCTGTCCAGCTGACGCAGCGGCGCCACCGAGCTGTGGGCAAAACCGGCGTAGGTATCCTGCAGGATGGCCTTGAAATCGGCATCGCTGATGCTGTCGCCAACGAAGGGGCGCATCACCTTGAAGGCCAGTTCGTGGTACGGCAGGCCCGCCCAGGAGGCGATCTCCTCCTGGGTGAAGCGCGGCAGGTTCTCCGGTACATAGAGACCACCATCGGAGGCCAGACCGGCCAGCAGTACATCTTCAAAATTCAGCGTCGGCGCCTGGCCGCGGGTACTTATATAACGCATATCTGCAAACCTTCGGTTTGAGCGGCAAGCCTGTCGCTTGCCGCTGGTTAACTCAGTTGTTCGACGCGGATGCGCATCAGTGGGCTGGTGACCTCATCCAGAGCTTCCATGGCGGCGATGGCATCGTTCATGCTCTGCTCGCGTACCCGGTGGGTGAGGATGATGATCGGCACCAGACCGTCCTGCTCTTCCACATCCTTCTGCATGATCGACTCGATATTGATACCGCGCTCGGACAGGATGCTGGCCACCCGGGCCAGTACCCCGGGGCGGTCCTGGGCATGCAGGCGCAGGTAGTAGGCGGTCTCGACCTCACCTACCGGCAGCACCGGCAGATCGGACAGCGCCTCGGCACGGAAGGCCAGGTGCGGTACGCGGCTTTCCGGCTCACAGGCCAGCGCCCGGGCCACATCGATGATATCCGCCACCACCGCCGAGGCGGTCGGTTCGGCACCGGCACCGGCACCGTAGTACAGAGTCGAGCCCACCGCGTCGCCATTGACCATGACCGCGTTCATCACGCCGTGCACGTTGGCCAGCAGACGGTCCTCGGGGATCAGCGTCGGGTGTACCCGCAGCTCCACCCCGTTCTCGGTACGGCGGGCGATGCCCAGGTGCTTGATGCGGTAGCCGAAGGCCTCGGCATAGTTCACATCAGCGGTGGTCAGCTTGGTGATGCCTTCGGTGTAGGCCTTGTCGAACTGCAGCGGGATACCGAAGGCAATGGACGCCAGGATGGTCAGCTTGTGCGCAGCGTCGATACCTTCCACGTCGAAGGTCGGATCGGCTTCGGCGTAACCCAGCGCCTGGGCTTCGGCCAGCACGTCGTCAAAGGTGCGACCCTTGTCGCGCATCTCGGTGAGAATGAAGTTACCGGTACCGTTGATGATACCCGCGACCCACTGGATGCGGTTGGCCGCCAGGCCTTCACGCAGCGCCTTGATGATCGGGATGCCACCGGCCACTGAGGCCTCGTAGGCAACCATCACGCCCTTCTCCCGGGCAGCAGCGAAGATCTCGTTGCCGTGCACGGCGATCAGCGCCTTGTTGGCGGTGACCACGTGCTTGCCGTTGGCAATGGCCTGCATGACGATCTTCAGCGCCATGTCATAGCCACCGATCAGCTCGACGATGATATCGATATCCGGATCATTCGCCAGCGCCAGCGCATCGTCACACACCTGCACATGGTCACCCACATTGCAGGCCGGGTTCGGCGCACGGGTAGCAATATGGGTCACCTCGATCGCCCGGCCTGCCCGGCGGGCAATCTCCTCGGCGTTGCGTTGCAGAACATTGAAGGTGCCACCACCAACGGTGCCCAGACCACATATACCCACTTTGACCGGTTTCAAACCAGGAACCCCACGTATTTATCTGTGTTGTGTTGAAAATGTACTTGCGCCCACGAAGGGGCTGTTACTGATTGGCAATCGCCTCGGCAGCCAATTGTTCCGCCGGTTTGTAGCCCGGCACCAGGGTGCCATTGGCCAGGAAGATCGCCGGTGTGCCCTGCACACCTACTCCAGCGCCCAACTGGTACTGTTTTTCCACCGGATCATCACAGCTGGCCGGCTTGACCGACTTGCCCTGCTTGGCACGGGTCATGGCCGTCTGCTGATCCTCGGCGCACCAGACAGAACGCATGGTAGCCGCTGTCGGGCTCTGCATCCCGCCGCGCGGGAAGGCTGCATAGCGCACCTCGATACCCAGATCGTTCAGCTGGCCGACTTCCTCATGCAGCTTGCGGCAGTAGCCGCAGTCCACATCGGTGAATACGGTGATATGGGTCTTGGCCTGCTGCGGGGCAAACACCACCAGCTCGCTGGCCGGAATGCCGTTGATCACGCCGCTGATGGCCTTGGCCTCCAGCTCGGCGGTCAGGTTGCGCATGTCGCCACCGTTGACCTCAATCATCACACCCTGGATCAGATGCTCGCCATCGGCACTGCCGTAGAGCACCCGACCGTTCTCCAGCTGCACCTGATAGAGGCCCGCCACCGGCGACTCGGAGATGCTGGCCACCGGGACCGGAAACTGCAGCGCCTCCAGACTCTGACGGATTTTCTGTTGTGCATCCGCCACAGCAGTCGTTGCGCAGAGGCTCAGCAGGCCCGCCGCCAGATATTTGAGTCGCATGATCCATCCTTTAACAGACGCAGAAAGACTCGCGAGTCTACCATGAAACCGCAAGCTCACCCACGGGGATGATGACTGGCATGCAGTTCACGCAGCCGGTGCCGCGCCACATGGGTGTAGATCTGCGTGGTAGACAGATCGCTGTGCCCCAGCAGCATCTGCACCACGCGCAGATCCGCCCCATGGTTGAGCAGATGGGTGGCGAAGGCATGGCGCAGGGTATGCGGCGACAGCTGTACACGGATGCCCGCCTGCTGCGCATGCAGCTTGATTCGGTGCCAGAAGGTCTGACGGGTCATCTGCCGAGCCTGCTGACTGGGGAACAGCACATCGCTGGGCTGGCCCTTGAGCAGTAGCGGGCGCGCCTCGGCGCAGTAGCGTACTATCCACGCCAGCGCCTCCTCGCCCAGCGGTACCAGCCGCTCCTTGTTGCCCTTGCCGGTCACCCGCAGCACACCCTGGCGCGGGTTCAGCTGATCCAGCCGCAAGCTGACCAGCTCACTGACCCGCAGACCGCATGCGTAGAGCACTTCGAGCATGCTGCGATCGCGCAGCCCCAGGCAATCCTCCACATCCGGCGCCGCCAGCAGCGCCTCGACATCCGCCTCGCTCAGGGTATCCGGCAAAGGCCGGCCCAGCTGCGGCATGGCAATATCCAGGGTCGGATCTTCAGTGATCAGCCCTTCGCGCAGGGCATGACGATAGAAACCCCGCAGGCAGGACAGCAGACGGGCAGTGGAGCGCGCCGAGTAACCCGCGCCGATACGCCAGGCCAGGTGCTCCATCAGATCACCACGGGATACCCCGTACAACGCACACCGCCCCACCAGCCAGCCGGCCAGCAGGGTCAGATCGGTACGGTAGGACTGCAATGTCTGCTGCGCCAGCCCCCGCTCCAGCCACATTGCATCGAGATAGCGAGCTATGGCCTGCTGATCGGGCTCGGCAGGCGGGGGAAGTTCAGGCGTTTTCATGACAATCTCGGACAGGCATGTCCGGGATCATAGAGAGTTTGTCGGGCTGATTCGAGTCCTGGTGGGGAGAATCCATCACCTCCCCGCCAGGACCCTGCTGCCTCAGTCCTGCTCGCGGCCAATGACGCGGTAGATCAGGGCACCAATGACCCCACCGACAATCGGTGCCAGCCAGAACAACCACAACTGTGCCACCGCCCAGTCACCGACAAACACCGCAACACCGGTACTGCGGGCCGGGTTCACCGAGGTATTGGTCACCGGAATGGTGATCAGGTGGATCAGGGTCAGACACAGACCGATAGCGATAGGCGCGAAGCCCTGCGGAGCGCGCTTGTCGGTGGCCCCCAGAATCACGATCAGGAGCATCATGGTCATGACGATCTCGGCGGTGAACGCCGACACCAGGCTGTAACCACCGGGTGAATGCTCGCCATAACCGTTGGAAGCAAACCCGGCCGACACATCAAAGCCTGCCTGACCGGAAGCAATCAGATACAGCACACCACCGGCGGCAACCCCGCCCAGCACCTGAGCCACAATGTAAGGGAAGAGTTCCGATCCGGGAAACCGTCCACCGGCCCACAATCCGATGGATACCGCCGGATTGAGATGGCAGCCCGAGATATGCCCTATGGCGTAGGCCATGGTCAGCACGGTCAGACCAAAGGCCAGCGACACCCCCAACAGCCCGATCCCCACCTCCGGAAAGGCCGCAGCAAGTACCGCACTGCCACAACCGCCAAGTACCAACCAGAAGGTTCCGAAGAATTCAGCACCGTATTTTTTCATCTATTTCCCTTGTTGTTCTGTTTCAATTCCCTGACGCCAGACGGACTGGCGCTTGCGGCACGCCCGGCCTATCCTTCCCAGCCAGGACCGCCGCCCCGCTTCGAGTCTACTCCATATCCCCGTTGCGGCAATATCCAGTCGAGTCAGGACTCAGGCTGCTCGGCAACCTCGGAAGCATCCCCCCGCAGCGCCTCCAACCTGCTTTGCAGGAAGTCATCGTAGCCCTGCTGCACCAACTCATAGGTCTTGCCGATCTCCTGGGCTACATGGCTGCCCTCGCCCATCACCCCCAGGCCTTCAAGAATCTTTGCCGCCTCGGCGTAACCCTTCTCGAAGCCACCGCGGATGGTATCGACAAAGTCATGCAGCAGTTGCTCCGGATCCTTGTTCGGATGCTGGCGGGCGTAACCATCAAAGAAGGCCAGGGTCTGGGACAGGATGCGCCCGGCGGTGCCCTCGGGACTGTTGTCCTGGCCCATGGCGTTCTGGATGGCGTTGGGCCCGAGCTCGGGAGCCAGCTGCTCGTTGAGATGCTCGATGGCACTGCGATAGAGCAGCGCAAGCCCGTCATTGCCGCTGCTGATGGAGACATCCAGCGAGGACTGCACGATCTGCGCATTCAACTGCGAGCGCTGCTCGGCAGCAGTGGTCGGAGCCGATCGGCCGCTTTCATCCACAGCCGCCGGACGGGATTGGTTGCCAGCCTGGCTGACCCCGGGCACATTCGAGATAGGTGTGGCCATGAGGAACTCCTGAAATAGTGATGAACAATCGGGCCATTTGCCATCATATCGACCAGCTGCGGAGAAACTTTACTGTCTGACCCGGGACAGCAGCGGCACCCTGGCTTATCCAAGCCAGTATAGGCCACCGCTTCAGGCGTGCTGATGGCGGGAATAACCGCCGGAGTAT
>JAAYHO010000027.1 GCA_012735335.1 Gammaproteobacteria bacterium | reverse complement strand
GGGCTGACCGACGAGCAGGTGCTGATGTGCCCGGACATCATGTCCACCGGCTTCAAGGGTGCGGAAAACGCCAACATCCGCATCGGTGATACCGTGGTGGTATTCGCCCAGGGCCCCATCGGCCTGTGTGCCACCGCCGGTGCCCGCCTGCTGGGCGCGACCACCATCATCGCCGTGGACGGCAACGACCACCGCCTCGGCATTGCCCGGCAGATGGGCGCGGATGTGACCCTCAATTTCCGCAACTGCGATGTGGTCGACGAAGTGATGAAGCTGACCGGCGGGCGTGGTGCGGATTCGGAGATCGAGGCGCTCGGTACTCAGCTGACCTTCAGCCAGTCGCTGCAGGTACTCAAGCCGGGCGGTACCCTGTCCAGTCTGGGCGTCTATTCCGAGGACCTGCTGCTGCCGGTCGGAGCCATTGCCGCGGGTCTGGGCGATCACCGGATCAATACCGCCCTGTGCCCCGGCGGCAAGGAGCGCATGCGCCGACTGATGAACGTGGTGGAGTCCAACCGGCTGGATCTGGGCGTGCTGGTCACCCACGAGTATGCGCTGGATGACATAGTCGACGCCTACGAGCTGTTCGCCAACCAGCGTGACGGCGTACTCAAGATCGCCATCAAGCCCTGAGGTATGGGGACTGGAGTGCCGGAATGGAGTCCGGCACCCGTGGTTGCCCTTTAACTCCGGCTGGCTTCGCGCTAACGTCCGAACAGCCAAACCACATTTACACAGGGACCCGTATGAGCAGCCTTCCCCGAATCAATCCCGTGCAGGACTCCGCCAGCGGTCAGGATGTATCTGTCGCGGTGCTGGTCGATTGCGACAATGTTTCCCCGGAAATACTGCCCTATGCCCTGCGCATGGCTGCGCAGTTCGGCCGGGTGGTGGTGCGCCGGGGTTACGGCAATCATTCGACCCTGGCCAACCGCTGGCAGGATGCGCTGGTACGCCTGGCCTTCACCCCGCACCTGCAATACCAGTACGCCTCCGGCAAGAACACCGCCGATATCGCCCTGGCGCTGGATGCCATGGAGATCATGTTCGATCAGCGCGCCGAGACCTTCTGTCTGGTGACCAGCGATTCGGACTTTGCCTATCTGTGCCGCAAGTTGCGTGAGCGTGGCGCCCGGGTGTGCATCGTCGGCGAGAGCAAGACCCCGGAGGCGCTGCGCAATGCCAGCGACCAGTTCTTTGAGTGGTCGCTGACCGATATGGAGGCCGAGGCCAGTGCCGACTCGGAAGAAAAGGCCCTGCCGAAGAAGGAAGCCCAGCCCAGCGCCGAACCGGTGCGCAGCGAAGCGGGCCGGGAGCCGGGCAAGGAGGCGAACAAGCCCGCGGCCAAGCGGCGCCCGCGTTTTGTGGTGGAGGCGGTGTCGCTGCTGGCCAGTGAAGCCTCCGACGGCAAGGTCGGGCTGGGACCGCTGGGCCAGTATCTCAAGCGCACCGACCCGGCCTTCTCGCCCAAGGGCTACGGTCACTCCGGCCTGCTGGACATGCTCAAGACCTATGACCTGCTGGAGGTCAGGCAGGACTCCGGTGGCGGCTGGCAGGTCTGGGTGAGTGACAGCAAGGGCCAGAACGGCCAGTAGCGCGCTGCAGTATTGGGCAGAAGCCGCCGGGCACAGTAAACTCTCCGGTCCCCGCAGACCGCTGTCGCCCGGAGATGACCAGCATGGCCCGACCCCGCTTTGTACCTGACAACTTTACCTTGTGCCTGATCACCGCCATGGCCGTGGCCAGTGTGTTGCCGGTGCAGGGGCAGGCGGCGGTGGTGTTCGGCTGGATCACCAACCTGGCGATCGGCCTGCTGTTCTTCATGCACGGGGCCAAGCTGTCCCGCGAGGCCATCTGGGCCGGAGCTACTCACTGGCGACTGCACCTGCTGGTATTTTCCTGCACCTTCATCCTGTTCCCGATCCTGGGGTTGGCGCTCAAGCCGCTGCTGGCCCCGCTGATGGGCCATGAACTCTATCTGGGCATGCTGTTTCTCTGTGCGCTGCCGGCCACGGTACAGTCGGCCATCGCCTTTACCTCGCTGGCCCGGGGTAACGTCGCCGCAGCGGTATGCAGCGCCGCCACCTCCAGCCTGCTGGGCATCTTTATCACGCCTTTTCTGGTCATGCTGCTGCTCGGCGCCGAAGCGGGCACTGGCGATACCCTGGGGGCGATTGGCCAGATCACTGTGCAACTGCTGCTGCCCTTTATCGCCGGACAGATTGCCCGGCGCTGGATCGGTCGCTGGGTCGAGCAGAACAAGAGCTGGCTGAAGAACGTGGATCAGGGTTCGATCCTGCTGGTGGTATTCGGTGCCTTCAGCGCCTCGGTGGTGGAAGGGCTGTGGCAGACCATCCCGCTGCTGCAACTGGGCGGGCTGGTACTGGCTTGCTGCATACTGTTGGCGGTGGTGCTGGTGCTGGTGGAACAGCTGGCCCGGCGGCTGGGCTTCAACACCGAGGACCGCATCACCATCCTGTTTGCCGGCTCAAAGAAGAGCCTGGCCACTGGCGTACCCATGGCCCAGGTGCTGTTTGCCGGCGGCAGCATGGGCGCCATGATCCTGCCGCTGATGATCTTCCACCAGATCCAGCTGATGGTCTGCGCGGTGCTGGCCGAACGCTACGCCCGGCGGCCTGAAGCCGAGGGAGCCGCGCCCGACGCGGTGCGATCGGGCGGTAGATAGCCCGATCAGCCGCGAACACGGAGCTGCAGGTAGGCAGGGCCTGCCGATTTGCTTTTGGTGGTGCGCACGCTATCGTATCGCCCAGAAAACTCCATCCATATCAGTGAGATATCCCCCATGGCTTTTACCTTTGATGATCTCCAGCGTGCCTGCCAGAGCGAGTGGGACGCCTATATCAAACACGATTTCGTCCAGCAGCTGGGTAACGGCACCCTCGCCGAAGACGCCTTCCGCCACTACCTGAAGCAGGACTACCTGTTCCTGATCCAGTTCGGCCGGGCCTATGCACTGGCCGCCTACAAGAGCCCGACCCTGGAAGACCTGCGCCAGGCCAAGGCCGGTCTGGAAGCCATCATCGGCCTGGAGCTGGGGCTGCATGTCGAATACTGCCGCCAGTGGGGCATCTCCGAGGCCGAACTGCAGGAGCTGCCCGAGGGTCGCGCCACCCTGGCCTACACCCGCTATGTACTGGATACCGGCAACCGTGGCGACCTGCTGGATCTGCACGTGGCGCTGGTGCCCTGCCTGATCGGCTATGCCCAGATCGGCAAATGGCTGGCCCAGCGCAGCGAAACCGTACGCGGCGACAGCAACCCCTACGACCCCTGGATGCGCATGTACGAAAGCGACGACTTCCAGCAGGCCGCCGCCGCCGAACTGGAATGGCTGAACCGCGAATTGGCCGAGATCTCCCCGCGTCGCTTCGAACAGCTGGTACGCATCTTCCGCGACGCCACCCGGCTGGAAATCGACTTCTGGGACCAGGGCTTGAATCAGCGCATGTGAACCTGTTTTGCCCCTTCGCTGTCAATAACTCTGGCTGCGCTTCATTCAGCCTGACCCGCGCGCTGCGGCGCGTGATGTCGCCAACTCAACAAGCCGGAGTTCATTATGAGTCTGACTATCCGTTCGGTATTGCTCGGTATGATGGTGCTGTTCATGGTGGGCTGTAACACCATGGAAGGCGCAGGCAGGGACATTCAGCGCGGCGGTGAAGCGCTGGAAGACGCGGCGGAGCGATAACGCCAGCAAACAGTGCTCTGGCCGCCCTCCGGGTGGCCGGTGCCAGCCTCCCATAAACCCGCTGAATACCCCGCCAACTTGGGGTTTGCCCGCCGTACCGCTGCCCGCCTACACTCAGTCGTCATGAATACGCCACTTTCGACTGGACAGGTACAGCATGAAAACAAGAATCACTGAATTGTTTGGTATCGAGCACCCGATCATTCAGGGCGGCATGCACCATGTCGGCTATGCCGAACTGGCCTCCGCCGTGGCCAATGCCGGCGGTCTGGGCATGATTACCGCACTGACCCAGCCCACCCCTGCGGCGCTGGCCGAGGAAATCCGCCGTTGCCGGGAAATGACCGACAAGCCGTTCGGCGTCAACCTGACCTTCCTGCCCTCGGTCAAGCAGCCGGACTACCCCGGCTATATCGAGGCCATCATCAAGGGTGGCGTCAAGGCGGTGGAAACCGCCGGCAACAACCCGCAGAAATGGCTGCCGATCCTCAAGGAACACGGCATCAAGGTGATTCACAAGTGCACCGCCGTGCGTCATGCGCTCAAGGCCGAGTCGATCGGCTGCGATGCGGTTAGCGTGGACGGCTTTGAATGTGGCGGCCATCCCGGCGAGGACGATGTACCCAACTTCATCCTGCTGCCCCGGGCGGCGGATGAGCTGAAGATCCCCTTCGTCGCCTCCGGCGGCATGGCCGACGGCCGCTCGCTGGCCGCCGCGCTGGCGCTGGGTGCCGAGGGCATGAACATGGGCACGCGCTTTATTGCTACCAAGGAAGCGCCGGTGCACGAGAACGTCAAACAGGCCATTGTTGCCGCCAGTGAACTGGACACCCGACTGGTCATGCGCCCGCTGCGCAACACCGAGCGGGTGATGAACAACGCCGCTGTCGAGCGTCTGCTGGAGAAGGAAAAGCGCCTGGGGGCAAATATCAAGTTCGAGGATATCCTCGACGAAGTGGCCGGCGTCTACCCGCGCATCATGAAGACCGGTGAAATGGACGCC
>JAAYHO010000226.1 GCA_012735335.1 Gammaproteobacteria bacterium | reverse complement strand
GCACCTCGCCGGGTGATAACAACTGGCAATGTCTGGCAAACAGTTCACCCAGCCCGGCCAGGCAGGTCTGTTCGAGGCGCGATCCCAGCAGCTTATCAAGGGGGAAGCCGAGCGCTGTGGTCAGGGGTGGGTTGGCAAAGCACAGCCGGTGCTGGGCATCGATGCGTCCGGCCATGACTGGCACATGGTCCAGGGCAAGATCCAGTACAGTGGTCTGGCAGGGAGCGGCAGTGGCGGGCATCGGCAGCTATTCCTCAGCGTTTGTGACTGACGCAGGCTGAATTGCGGAGGTAAATTAGGTAATTATCCAGTATCTATAGCAGGATATCGGCACTTTAATAAGTGCCGACGCCTTTAACGGGAGATCAGTCCAATATGGCCGGATAGAATTTCGGGTTAAATTGTACCTGGCCCCTTTTCTCCCGGCACTCAGGAGCGTAAATGTACCTGACCCCTTTTTACCTTTTATGGCGCTGTATCTGCCCCGCTTACACTGTCTGCGGCCTCACCAAGCTTATCGGCGATTGCATTAAAAATACCGGTAAGAGCGCCATCGTCACCGCCTAGTACAGCCATTGCCGCAATAACAATTACAGCCATCAACCCCGCAATCAAAGCATACTCAATCGCCGAAGCCCCATCCTCACGCTTCACAAAAGCGCGCAGTGATTCCATCAACATAATCAACTTGGTATTCATTGTTTACGTCCTTACCGGTGCCCGGTGCAGGTAGTTATCCACGGTAACGCGGACAGGGAGGTTCATGTCGCATCAGACTAACGGCTAATGCCGTACAAGGTCATTATGCAATTAGGACTAGCACTATATGGCAATAGGACATTGCGCTGCCGTCTGGCTAGACTCCACGCTCATAAGTGCCCGGGTTTTGCCGGGTTGAATAGGTTTTGCTATCTGGTTCTCTACCATGGCTACCAAGGAGCGTGCCGCAATGAACAGTCGTGTAACCATGGTATTGGCGGGCCTGTTGCTGGTCGGGGCAGTCATTGCTGGCTACTGGGGGTTGTCATTGAGCCGCCAGCCGCAGGTGGTCGAGGTGGTAGCGGAGCCAGCTCCTGCGGTTGCCGTGCCGAACATCGAATTGCCCAGCCTGCCGGTGCGCGAGGAAGAGGAGCGAGTGCCGGTGGTGGTGCTGGCGAGGGCAGTGGTGGCGATGAGCGAGATCAGTGCCGAGGATCTGCTGATTGAAGAGCTGCGCGTGGCCCCGCCTGGCAGCTTTGCCGAGAGCGAACCGCTGCTGGGCCGGGTGGTGTGGCGCGATCTGCCGGCCGGTACGGTGCTGAACGAATCGAGTTTCGAGACCGGCGGGCCGCTGGCGCGGATGATCCGCCCGGAGGAGCGGGCGCTGGCGATCCAGGTGGATGAGGTGATCAGCGGTGGCGGGCATATCCAGCCCGGTGATTATGTCGATGTGCTGATGTTTCTGCGTGAGGATGAGCGCAACAGCGACCGCACCGCCCAGGTAGTGATTCCCGCGTTGCGGGTGCTGAGCGTCGGCAGTGCGCTGGGGGCGGATCGCAGCGGCGAGCCGCTGATGGCACCGGTGCCTGCCGAGGAGCAGGACAGCCGCAACAACCGCCGGGTTGAACAGGCGCGCACAGCAGTGCTGGCGTTGCCGGAACAGCTGCTGACCCGTTTCATGCTGGCCAGCGAGGTCGGCAAGCTGCGGCTGGCGGTGCGCAGTATCGACGAGAAACTGCTGGCTGACTACCAGGCTGGCAAGGCCCTGCAGGACAAGGTGGAAGAACTCAACCGCCAGCTGTTCCAGTTCGAGAAGCTGGCCCTGCGCCAGGTCAACCGTCCACAGCCGGGCCTGGTACCGGCGCGTCCTGCCGGTATTCCGGTGTATCACGGCAGTGAAGTTTCCCGCCAACACCCCTGAGCGAGTCAAGGATGCAGAGCATGTTGATCAACAAGACCAGACAGACATTGTGTGCGCTGGGGGTACTGGCGGCAGTCATGGCCAGCCCGCTGGCGATGGCCCAGGCGACCAGTGCCGGGTGCGTCAGCCTGGAACAGCTGCCGCGCACCCTGGAAGTGCGCCAGGGCCAGCACCAGCAATTGCAGTTGCCGGTGCCGATTACCCGGATTGCTGTGGGTGACCCCGAGGTGGCCGAAGCCAGATTATTGAACCGCGACAGCGTACTGCTATTGGGCAAGGGCGGCGGGGTGACCACCGTCAGCCTGTGGACGCGCTGCTCCAGCCAGCCGCAGCAGAGCATGCTGTTTGTGGAGGGTGAGGCCACAGCGGCACTGGCCCGTCCGGCGGTCGCCGCCAGTCATGACGCCGGATTGCCCAGTCAGGTGCAGACCGATATCCGCTTTGTCGAGGTCAACCGCACCAAGCTCAAGGAAGTGGGTATTCGCATCTTTGGTACCCAGTCGAACAACTTTCTGTTCGGTTCCCCAGGCACGTCTCCAGGCGGTGTGCCGGTGGGTGGCGTCAGCGGGTTGACGCCGGGTGCGCAGGTGCCGCTGTCCGGTGATGGTTTCAATATTGTCTGGGGTGGCGGCAGCAGCAAGTTCCTCGGCGCGCTGAATGCGCTGGAAAACAGCGGTTTTGCCTACACCCTGTCACGCCCCAGCCTGGTAGCGCTGAGCGGTCAGAGCGCCAGCTTCCTGGCCGGCGGTGAGTTTCCGGTGCCGATCCCCAGTAGCGGCAGTGACTCGCTGTCGATCGAGTACAAGGAATACGGTATCCGTCTGAATCTGACGCCGACGGTGATTGACCGCAACCGCATCCACCTCAAGGTGGCACCGGAGGTCAGTGAGCTGGACTTCAGTAATGGTGTGGTGATTTCCGGTACCCAGGTACCGGCGCTGAACGTGCGGCGCACCGATACCAGTATCTCGCTGGCCGATGGTGAGAGTTTTGTCATCAGCGGGCTGATCAATACCACCAACCGCTCGATGGTGAGCAAGCTGCCGGGGCTGGGGGATATCCCGGTACTGGGTGCGTTTTTCCGTAATTCCGACATGCGGCGCGAGGAGAAGGAGCTGTTGATGATAGTGACCCCACGGCTGGTCAATCCGCTGGCGGCGGATGCTCATCTGCCTGAGCTGCCGGGTGAAAAACTGCGCAACTACGATCCTTCGGCGCTGGAAATGCTGCTGTTCGAGAATGGCGATTTTGATCGGTTCGATGGGCTTTCCTGGTAAACAGTGAGGTAATGATGCGAACGTTTCTTGCCTGCACTTATCAGGAAGAAGAAGTCAGCTGGCTGCAGGGTGCACTGGCTCCCATGGGGCAGGTGCTGCGTGTCAGTCCGCAGCTGGATGAGCTGTTCGGGCTGATTGATGCCACCGGGGCGACGCTGGTATTTGTCGGGATGGATAGGGACAACCTGTCCAGCCAGTGTGCGTTGATCGAAAGCCTGCTGGAAGCCAAGCCGCTGCTGGCGGTGGTGGTCATGGGTGATGGCTTTGATAATGAACTGGTGATCGCCGCGATGCGCGCCGGGGCCAAGGACTTTCTGACCTCGGGGCTGCGTACCAGTGAGGTCAGTGGCTTGGTGCGACGGATTACCGACCGCCTGCCGACGTTGCCGGTGCGCAAGGAACAGGGCCGACTGATTCTGCTGTTCGGTAATCAGCCGGATGCCGATGCAGCACTGATTGCCGCGCATATGGCGCTGCAGCTGCAACGTGGCACTCAGCGCACCCTGCTGGTGGATCTGGGGGTGCCCAGTGGTGAAAGCCTCGACGTACTGGGGCTGGAGGCCACCTTTGTGTTCTCCGATGCGGTGCGTAACCTGCGGCGCATAGACCGCAATCTGATCGATACCGCCTTTGTCGAACATGGTAGCGGTCTGCGGGTGTTGCCTGCCGATGTCAAGGATAACCGCCTGGATCACTACAGCTCCTCGGAGGTGTTTCTGTTGACCGCAACCCTGCGGCAGAACTTTGACCAGGTGCTGATCAACATGACCGGCCAGCCGGACAGCGAGATGCTGCGCAATCTGGTCGGCCAGGCAGACCAGCTGTGCTGGTATGTGGACCCCAGCGTCAGTTGCTGTCGGCGCAACCTTGAGCTGCTCAATCAGTGGCGCGGTGACGGGGTCAAGCTGGAGCATGCCCAGCTGCTGGTGGACCGCTACTACGATAGTGTCGCTCCGGCCTCGAAGGCACTCGGACGCACCTTCGAAATGCCGGTACTGGCGACCTTGCCCGCCAGTGCCGAGTTGCGTCTGCGTTCGCGTAATCAGCGCAGTCCGTTGTTCCATATTGCTCCGAGGGATGCCTTGAGCCGGGCGCTTGTTCAGCTGGTCGGGCAACTGGCGCCGGAGGGTGAAGACAAGGCTCAGGGCAGTCTGTTGCGCAGGCTGGCGAGGCTCGGTAAATGAATCGCTCATTGCACAGCGGGCAGGGTGGCGGGCAGCTGAAGGCACAGTTGCACCGTTACATCATCGAGCAACTGGAAGAGGAGAGCGACAACCTGCTGGAAGGGCCGCGGCCCAGCCTGGTGCGCTTTGTTTCGGCCAAGGTCGGGGAGTACACGCGGCAGGCGCAGTTTGCCATCTCCCGTTACGAGACGGACCGGCTGACTGAAGAGCTGGTCGATGAGCTGGTTGGTTTCGGGCCGCTGGAGGTGTTGTTACGGGATCGCACGGTCAGTGAGATTCTGGTCAACGGGCCGCAGCGGATCTTTATCGAGCGCAATGGCGTATTGCAGCACAGTGATCTGCGCTTCATGGATGACCAGCATCTGTTGCGGGTGATCCAGCGGATTCTGGCGCCGCTCGGGCGGCGGCTGGATGAGTCCTCTCCCATGGTTGATGCGCGTATGCCGGATGGTAGCCGGATCAACGCGGTGATCCCGCCGGTGGCACTGGATGGACCTTGCCTGTCGGTGCGCAAGTTCAGCCGCGACATGCTCAAGAGTACCGACCTGCTGGCCTCACGCTCGCTGGATCAGGCGATTCTGGATTTCTTCAAGTT
>JAAYHO010000225.1 GCA_012735335.1 Gammaproteobacteria bacterium | reverse complement strand
GAGGATCTGTACGAACGGCGCATCACGGTACTCAAGGGCAGCGCCCTGGCCGATCAGTTGCGCGAGTTGCAGGCGGAACATCCGCAGCTGATCTTCGAAGAGTCGGACAGTCTGGAAACCGTCGACCTGCTGCGCATGGTCAATGACGGTGAGATCGACTTTACCCTGGTCTACTCCAATGAACTGGTGGTCAACCAGGCCTTCTATCCGGCGCTGCATGTGGGCTTCGATCTGGGTCCGGCGCAGCCGATGGCCTGGGCGCTGACCGGAGGCGAGGATGACAGCCTGCTGCGCGAGGTCAATCACTTCTTCGAGGGCATACGCGCCGACGGTACCCTGGATCAGTTGCTGGAACGCTTCTATGGTCACGCCGATGTGCTGGATTACGTCGGCGCCCGGGCCTTTGCCCGGCACATGCAGCAGCGCCTGCCGCGCTTTGAACAGCTGTTTCGCCAGTCGGCGGATCAGCAGGGCATGGACTGGCGGCTGCTGGCCGCCATGGCCTACCAGGAATCGCTCTGGGACCCGGACGCCCGCTCACCCACCGGGGTACGCGGGCTGATGATGCTGACCCTGCCCACCGCCAAGTTTGTCGGCGTGACCAACCGGGTTGACCCGGCGCAGAGCATCGGCGGTGGGGCGCGTTATATTGTCTGGGTGCGCGATCAGCTGTCTACCGACATTCCCGAGCCGGACCGCACCTGGTTCGCCCTGGCCGCCTACAACGTCGGCCTCGGCCACCTGGACGACGCCCGCATCCTCACCCGCAACAGCGGCCGCGACCCGAATCGCTGGATCGATGTGAAGGATCACCTGCCGCTGCTATCCAAGAAGCAGTGGTACAGCCAGACCCGCTACGGCTATGCCCGGGGTGCCGAGCCGGTGAGCTATGTGCAGAACATCCGTCGCTACTACGAGATCCTCACCTGGGTAACCCAACCCCAGGCCGAAACCCCGCAGCTGCAGCAGGAGCAGTATCGCGCGCCGGGGATTCTGGAGCAGTTGCCGCAGGGGATTTGAGCTAGCGCCGCGCCCGAAAGAACTCCTTCAATATCGCCCCACACTCCTCCGCCAACACCCCGCCCTCCACCTGCACCCGGTGGTTCAACCAGGGTTGCTCCAGCACCTGGCTGCGGCTGGCCACCGCCCCCGAGCGGGGTTCGCTGGCGCCGTAGACCAGACGGCTGATGCGGCTATGCACCAGCAGGCCCGAGCACATGGTGCAGGGTTCGAGGGTGACGTAGAGGGTGGTGCCGGGCAGGCGGTAGTTGCTGTCGGCCAGGGCGGCTTCGCGCAGGGCGACCATTTCGGCATGGGCGCTGGGGTCGTGACTGGTGATGGGACGATTGAAACCGCGAGCGATGATCCGGCCATCGCGCACCAGTACGGCGCCGACCGGCACTTCACCGAGTTCTGCGCCCTTGCGGGCCTCGGCGATGGCTTCACGCATGAAGTCGATATCAGCAGGTTTCATGAAAAGTGGCTCCCGTGCCGCGTCCGTAATAGAAGCGGCACAGGATACACAATTCAGATCACCGAACGCTCGCGCAGCAGGTCCAGTACCTGCTCGACGCAGGTGGCCAGGTCCAGCTCGGCGGTGTTCAGTACCAGATCGGCGTCGGTCGGAACTTCGTAGGGATAGGAGACACCGGGGATGGTGCCCTCTTCACCTGCGGCGTACAGGCCGGAGGGGTCGCGTTTCTGGCAGACTTCCAGCGGCGCATCCAGATACACCATCAGGCAGCGGTCACCAAGGATATGCCGGGCCTGGGCGCGGCTTTCCTCGGTCGGTGCGGTAAAGGCGCCGATGGCGATCAGACCGGCGTGGTTCATCTGCCGGGCTACCCGGGCGCCCTTGTGCAGGTTCTCCGCACGACCGGCAGCATCCCGGGCAATGCCCTTGCTCAGATCCTGACGCAGTACCTTGCCGTCCAGCACATAGCTGGCGCGGCCGCGATCAAACAGACGGCGCTCGACGGCATAGGCCAGGGTGCTCTTGCCGGCACCGGACAGGCCGGTGAACAACAGGGTGACCGGCTCCTGACCGAAGCGCTCGGCGCGCTCGACCGGACTGACGTGGGCAAACTCGTCGGGAGTACCGCTGCCGCCCTGCCCCGCTGCACCTTCCGCCACTATCATGCCTGCGCCGACAGTGCCGTTGGTCATCCGGTCGATGACGATAAAGGCACCGGTAGTGCGGTTGGCACGGTAGTCGTCAAAGGCAATCGGCCGCTCCAGCGACAGCTCAACCCGGGCGATCTCGTTCAGCGCCAGTTCGGAGGCGCCTTCCTTCTCCAGGGTGTTCACATCCTGACGGAAGTGGATGCGGCTGAAGGAGCCGGGGCTGTAGCTGCTGGCGCGCTTGATGTCGTACTTGCGACCGGGCTGCATGGGCTGCTCGGCCAGCCACACCAGGTTGGCCTCGAACTGGTCGCCGATGCGCGGGCGGTTGTCGACGTGGGTCAGCATGTCGCCACGGGAAATATCGATCTCGTCTTCCAGGGTCAGGGTAACCGCCTGGCCCTGTCCGGCCACTTCCAGCTCACCGTCGAAGGTGACGATGGATTTGACCCGGCTGGTCTTGCCCGAGGGCAGCACCACCAGCTCGTCGCCCTTGTTCACCGTACCGGAGGCGATGGTACCGGCGAAGCCACGGAAGTTCAGGTTGGGACGGGTGACCAGCTGTACCGGGAAGCGCAGATCATCCAGATTGCGATCGGCGGACAGCTCCATGGTTTCCAGAATTTCCATCAGCGACGGGCCGGTGTACCAGGGGCTCCGCTCGCTGCGGTTGACCACGTTGTCGCCCTTCAGCGCTGACATCGGCACGAAGTGCACGCTGCTGTTGGCCAGGGTTTCCAGACCCTTGGCAAACTCGCTGTAGTCGGCGCAGATGCGGTCGAATACCTGCTGATCGAAGTCCAGCAGGTCCATCTTGTTCACCGCTACCACGATGTGCTTGATGCCCAGCAGAGAGGCGATGAAGCTGTGCCGACGGGTCTGGCTCTGCACGCCGTAGCGGGCGTCGATCAGGATGATCGCCAGATCACAGGTGGAGGCACCGGTGGCCATGTTGCGGGTGTACTGCTCATGGCCGGGGGTGTCGGCGATGATGAACTTGCGCTTGGCGGTGGAAAAGTAGCGGTAGGCCACGTCAATGGTGATGCCCTGCTCGCGCTCGGCCTGCAGGCCGTCGACCAGCAGTGCCAGATCCACCTCTTCGCCGGTGGTGCCGGACTTCTTCGAGTCGCGGGTGATGGCTTCCATGTGATCTTCGTAGATCATCTTGGAGTCGTGCAGCAGGCGTCCGATCAGGGTGCTCTTGCCGTCGTCGACGTTGCCACAGGTGAGGAACCGCAGCAGCTCCTTGCGCTCGTGCTGTCCCAGATAGGCCAGAATGTCCTGGCTGATCAAATCAGATTGGTGACTCATTACACAATTCTCCGGGCTGGGCGCTTAGAAGTAGCCTTGACGTTTTTTCTCTTCCATCGATCCTGCCTGATCGTGATCGATCACGCGGCCCTGGCGCTCGGAAGTACGGGTCAGCAGCATTTCCTGGATGATCTCCGGCAGCGTGGCCGCAGTAGACTCGACGGCACCGGTCAGCGGGTAGCAGCCCAGGGTACGGAAGCGCACCATCTTCATTTCCGGGGTTTCACCGGGGTTCAGCGGCATGCGCTCGTCGTCGACCATGATCAGCGAGCCGTCACGGTTGACCACCGGACGTTCGGCGGCGAAGTACAGCGGCACGATCGGAATGCTTTCCAGATAGATGTACTGCCAGATATCCAGCTCGGTCCAGTTGGACAGCGGGAACACGCGGATGCTCTCGCCCTTGTGTACCTTGCCGTTGTAGATGTTCCACAGCTCGGGACGCTGGTTCTTCGGGTCCCAGCGGTGGTGCTTGTCGCGGAAGGAATACACCCGCTCCTTGGCCCGGGACTTTTCCTCGTCCCGGCGCGCACCACCGAAGGCTGCGTCGAAGCCGTACTTGTCCAGCGCCTGCTTCAGGCCCTGGGTCTTCATCACATCGGTGTGCACTGCACTGCCGTGGCTGAAGGGGCCGACGCCCTGCTCGATACCTTCCGGGTTCATGTGCACCAGCAGGTCCAGATCCATCTCTTCCACCATACGCTCGCGGAAGCTGTACATTTCACGGAACTTCCAGCCGGTGTCCACGTGCAGTACGGGGAAT
>JAAYHO010000224.1 GCA_012735335.1 Gammaproteobacteria bacterium | reverse complement strand
GACGCTGGCTGAGCAGCGCCGAGGCACCGCAGCAGAGCGATCTGCAGCAATTGATCGGCACCGTGCTGGCGCAGCGAGAGGCAGCGCTGGGGCAGATCCGCCAACCCTGGCAGCAGTGGCTGGAGGAACTGCAGGTTTTCTGTGATCAGGGCTACGAGGCCGGACACTTCAAAGCCAACATGATGGGGCCGACCAACTACCAGCCCCGTCTGGACGAGCTGCGCAGTTGGTGTGAGGGCAAGGGAGAGCTGGATTTCAGCAAGGGCAGGTTCAAATACTTTACCCATGAGGGACTGCCCGCCGCCTGCCGGAAAGGGGTAGAACTGGAGATCCCCTTCGAGGTCAGTGCCGCGCTGGACGCCATGGCCGAGCTGGAACAGCGTCTGGCGGAACTGCCCGACCCCGGCCATGACGCCCTGATGCATGCCGCGCACTGGATCCATCAGCGCTTCGAGGAGGAAAAACAGCGCCGCGCGCAGATGGGCTTCGATGACATGCTGACCCGGCTGGATGCCGCGCTGCAGGGCGCCAATGGCGAGCGGCTGGCGGCGGTGATCCGCCGCCAGTTTCCGGTGGCGCTGATCGACGAGTTCCAGGATACCGACCCGCTGCAATACCGTATCTTCGACAGCATCTACCGGGTGTCGGAGAACCAGCAGGACACCGCGCTGCTGCTGATCGGCGATCCCAAGCAGGCGATCTACTCGTTCCGCGGCGCGGATATCCATACCTATCTGCAGGCCCGGAGCGCCACCGATGGGCGGCACGAGAGTCTGGACACCAACTTCCGTTCCAGCCAGACCATGGTCGATGCGGTCAATCACGTGTTCACCGAAGCAGAAGAAAACTGGTCCAGCGGTGCCTTCCTGTTCCGACAGGATGGCAATGATCCGCTGCCCTTCCTGTCGGTCGCGGCCCGGGGGCGCAGCGAGGTATGGACGCTGGATGGCAGCCCGGCCCCGGCCCTGAATGTCTGGCAGCTGGCAACTGACGAGCCGCTGTCGGGGGACGAATACCGCCAGAGCATGGCCGAGCGCTGTGCCAGTGCCATGGTGCAGATGCTGCAGGGCGGACAGGCTGGCAGCACCGGGTTTGTGCACCCGGAGCAGGGCATGCAGCCGGTGCGCCCGGCGGATATGGCGGTGCTGGTGCGTACCGGCCGCGAGGCGCAGTACATCCGCCAGGCACTGGCGGCCCGGGGCGTGCGCAGCGTCTACCTGTCCGACAAGGACTCGGTGCTGGCCACCCCGCAGGCCGAGGATGTGTTGCGCTGGCTGCGGGCCTGCGCCGACCCCGGTAACGACCGCCCGCTGCGCGCGGCGCTGGCCACCGCCAGCCTGGGGCTGAGCTGGGCCGAGCTGGAGCAGCTCAATCAGCATGAGCGGCTGTGGGAGCAGCGGGTTGAGCAGTTCCGTCGCTACCGCCAGCAGTGGCTGCGCCAGGGTGTGCTGCCCATGCTGCACCGGCTGATGCACGAGTTCCGCCTGCCCGAGCGGCTGGTCCGTCAGGGTGAAGGCGAGCGCCAGTTGACCAACCTGCTGCACCTGGCCGAGCTGCTGCAGCAGGCGGCCCGGGAGCTGGATGGGGAGCAGGCGCTGATCCGCTATCTGGCTGAAGCCATCCGCCGGGCCTTGGACGGCAGCGGTGGGGAGGAGCAGATACTGCGGCTGGAGAGCGATGCGGATCTGGTCAAGGTAGTGACCATCCACAAATCCAAGGGGCTGGAGTATCCGCTGGTATTTCTGCCGTTCATTGCCCACAGCCGCCCGGTAAGGAGCAACGAGCCGGCCCGGCTGTTCGATGGCCAGCACAGCCGCTGGGTGCTGCAGCCCGATGAGCAGCAGCTGGAGCAGGCCGACCGCGAGCGGCTGGGGGAAGACCTGCGCCTGCTGTATGTGGCCCTGACCCGGGCCCGCCACGCCTGCTGGCTGGGGCTGGCCGACCTGAAACATGGCCAGTCGAAGGCCTCGGTCCTGCACCAGAGCGCGGTAGCCTGGTTGCTGGCCGGTGGCGAGCCGCTGTCCGACTCCGCAGCACTGGGTAGCTGGCTGCAGCGCTGACAGGCCGACGGCATTGCCATCAGCCCGGCCCCCGAGGCAACTGAAGCGGTCTGGCAACCGCCGACCGAGGCACCCGGCGAGCTGCGCGAGCGCACCCCGAGTCACAAGCCGTTCGAACACTGGTGGATCAGCTCCTACAGCGCCCTGGCGGTGGGCGGTGAGGCGCCGGAATCGGCTTTCTCGGAACAGCTGCTGGATGACGAGCGCAGCCAGCAGTTCCAGCCGCTGCGCCCCGGTGAGACGCCGACTATCCACCGCTTTCCCCGGGGGCCGCAGCCGGGCACCTTCCTGCACGGCCTGCTGGAGCTGGCGGGCCGGGAGAGCTTTGCCCGGTTTGCCGACCCGCAGACCAGCCGGGAGCATCTGCGTCCTCGCTGCATCCGCCGGGGCTGGGCAGAGTGGGGCGACTGCCTTGGTGACTGGCTGGCCGGGCTGCTGCGCCGTCCCGGACTGGTGCAGGACACTGAGCTGGCGCTGGCCGATCTTGCTCCGCAGCAGTATCAGGTGGAACTGGAGTTCCTGTTCAGCGCCGCACAGGTGAATGTGCAGCAGTTGGATCGGCTCATCTGCCAGCACGCGCTGGACAACCAGCCCCGCGCCGCGCTGTTGCCGGATCGGCTCAACGGCATGTTCAAGGGCTTCATCGACCTGGCCTTCGAGCATCAGGGCCGCTATTACGTGCTCGACTACAAATCCAACTGGCTGGGCAGCGACGCCAGTGCCTACAACCAGCAGGCCATGGACGCCGCCGTGCTCGAGCACCGTTACGACCTGCAGTACGTGTTCTACCTGCTGGCACTGCATCGCCAGCTGCGTGCCCGCCTGCCGGATTACGACTATGACCGGCACATGGGCGGGGCCGTCTACTGGTTTGTCCGTGGTGCTGAAGCGCCGAGTGGTGGGTTGTGGCAGACCCGCCCGCCCCGGGCATTGATCGAACATCTGGACCGGCTGTTTGCCGGACAGGCGCAGGAGGTGAGCCCATGAGCAGCACAACACCGGAGCAGGGCGCACAGCTGGATCTGCTGGCGCTGGCCGCGCAGATTCCCGGCGAGCTGGATGTCAGCCAGGTGCTGCACCAGTTGCAGCAGTGGGTGGAGGTTGGCTGGCTGCGGGCGCTGGACCGGGCACTGGTATTGTTTCTGCTGGATATGCAGCCGGATGCCGACCCGCTGACCCTGCTGGCCGCTGCCCTGGCCAGCCATCAGCTGGGCCATGGCCATGTGTGTCTGGAGCTGCACGAAACCCTCAGCGCCCCGGATCTGAGCCTGTCGCTGCCGCCGGAAGGCCAGCAGGCCGGGCAGGGCGTGCAACTGCCTTCGGACCTGTTACGGCCGGTCAGCGCCGAACGCTGGCTGCAGGCGCTGGCAGCCAGCCCGCTGGTGGACAGCCTGCCCGGT
>JAAYHO010000223.1 GCA_012735335.1 Gammaproteobacteria bacterium | reverse complement strand
GAAAGCGGCGGGAAAGGCAGTGAAGATCGACACCAGGGTCGCACCGAACAGTCCCAGCAGCAGATAGAAAACCCCACCGGATACCCCGGCCACATAGCGCCTGGCGGGATCTTCGTGGGCTTCCTTGCCGGTGCAGATGGCGGCGGTAATCGCCGCCAGGGTCAGACCATGGCAACCGAATGGCGCCAGTAACACCGACCACAGGCCGCTCTGGGTGATCAGCGGGCTGGCCGGGGTGCTGTGGTAACCGGCAGCGCGCAATACCGCCACCCCCGGCAGAAACTGCCCGGTCAGCGCCACCATCACCAGCGGCAGGGCAATATTCAGGGTCGCCTGCCAGGTGAATTCGGGCGTGATCCACTGGGGTATCGCCAGCCCCACCACCAGTGCATCACTACGCAGCTCGCCCATTCCCAGGGCAATGGATACTCCCACCAGCAACACCGCCAGAATGGCGTAGCGCGGCATCAGGCGCTTGCCCAGCAGGTAGGTGAAGAACATCGCCAGCACCAGCAACGGCTGCTGTTGCAGCGAGACAAACAGCCCGGTACCGAAGCTGAACAGGATGCCCGCCAGCATGCCGGCGGAAATGGCCGCCGGCAGTCGGCTGACGATGCGATCGAAACTGCCGGACAGCCCCACCACGAGGATGATCAAGCTGCTGATCAGATAGGCACCGACCGCCTCATTCAGGCTCATGCCCGGCAACAGAGTGATCAGCAGCGCCGAGCCCGGCGCGTTCCAGGCAATGATCACCGGCACCCGGTAGCGCATGCTCAGGACAATACCCAACACCCCACTGCCGATGGAGATGGCCCACACCCAGGAGGTCAGTGCCGCCTGCGGCATATCCGCTGCCTGGGCCACCTGGAAGATGATCACCAGTGGTCCGGCGTAGGAAATCACCGTGGCAATGAAACCGGCCACCACCGCCGAAAGGGATAGATCCTGCAACAGGGTTTTCATACTGCCTCACATGCTTCAACTCGGGATGGGTGGAGAGTCAACCTCCCCACCCATGACTGCTGACCGGCCTTCAGGCCTGTGCCGGGACCAGCGGTGCTGCTGCTTTCGCTGCCTGGGCAGGCGCTTGCTGACGCTTGCTCGACAGCACGAACAGGGTCATGGCCAGCGCCGCAACCACACCGGGGATGGCGAAGGCAATGAAGTTCAGCTGCAGCGGCAGGTTGATACCCAGCAGCGCACCACCCAGCAGCGGCCCGACGATAGCACCGTTACGACCGATACCCGAAGCCCAGCCCAGACCGGTGGAACGGATCGACAGACCGTAGAACTGCGCGGCAGCCGCATACAGCAGGATCTGCGTGCCGATCACGGTAGCACCGGCAATGGTGATCAGGGTGTAGAGCACCGGCATCGGCGTCTTGAAGCCCAGCAGACTGATGGAAGCCACCGAGACCACAAAGAAGGCCACCACCACCTTGCCCAGATCGAAGCGGTCACCCAGCCAACCACCGAGAATCGCCCCGAACATGCCACCGAAGTTCAGCGCCAGCAGGAACGACAGGCTGGAACCCAGGCTGTAACCGGCGTTGGCCATCAGTTTCGGCAGCCAGGAACCCAGCGCATACACCATCAGCAGGCAGCAGAAGAACGCCACCCAGATCGACAGGGTGCCGAGCAGACGACCGCCACGGAACAGATCCAGTACCGAATTCTTCTGACCAGAGGTATCGACCATTTCCAGCGTGGCGTTCAGTGGCAACTGAGCATCCGGCTGCACCCGTTGCAGCATGGCACGGGCTTCCTCGGTACGACCCTGGCGCACCAGGAAACCCACCGACTCGGGCAGAAAGCGCAGGATCACCGGCAACAGCAGCAGCGGTACGATGGCCGCGAAGAACATCACTTCCCAACCGAAACGCGGCAGCAAGAAGATGCCCAGACCGGCGGAGCACATGCCACCCAGCGAGTAACCGCTGAACATGACCGCCACCAGGGTGCTGCGCAGCTTCTTCGGCGCGTACTCGTTCATCAGCGCCACCACGTTGGGCATCAACCCACCGCAACCCAGACCAGCGAGAAAGCGGAAGATACCGAACTCGGTGGGGGTGCTGGCAAAGCCGTTGGCCACGGTGGCCACACTGAACAGCGCAAAGCAGATGACGATGCCCTTCTTGCGGCCGATATGGTCAGCCAGGGTACCGAACAGCAGCGCACCGAACATCATGCCGAACAGCGCATAACTGCCCAGCGCCCCCGCTTGCAGCGGGGTCAGGCCCCACTCTTCCATGATGACCGGCAGTACCACACCGTAAATGAACAGATCGTAGCCGTCGAAAATCAACAGCAACGCACACAGACTCATGACTACCCAGTGGAAGCCATTGAAACGAGCGTTATCGATAACCTCGTGAACATCCAGTTTTTGCATGACAGCGGTTCTCTTGTTGTTATTGTCCAGACTCGGAAGACATCCCAGCGACAGGCTGAATATGTCCATATGATGAAGGCTACGGTGGGTTTGGACTGATCAATAGCCGTTTCCTGCAACAGCTTTATCCGGTTACTGCAAAAGAGTGGTGGCGGGCAGCCCCTTCACTCCCTGCCCCTCTCACCGTCATTGCGAGAAGAGCCAGCCCCTCTGCGCCCTGCCGTCATTGCGAGGAGCGCAGCGACGTGGCAATCCATGGACGCCGAGCCACCGCACGCACTGGATTGCCGCGCTTCGCTCGCAATGACGGTGCTGGGGTGGATGTACGGTGCGGCATGGCGTTGCTGGGCTCTCCCCATCATTGCGAGGAGCGCAGCGACGTGGCAATCCATGGGCACCGAGCCATCGCACGCACTGGATTGCCGCGCTTCGCTCGCAATGACGCGGTTGGGCGTGGATGTACGGTGCGGCATGGCGTTGCTGGGCTCTCCCCGTCATTGCGAGGAGCGCAGCGACGTGGCAATCCATGGACACCGAGCCATCGCACGCACT
>JAAYHO010000222.1 GCA_012735335.1 Gammaproteobacteria bacterium | reverse complement strand
TGCAGTGCATATTTGGTACCGCCGTGGATGATGCCCTGTGACTTGCTGCTCTGGCCGCCACCCAGGGCGTTGGATTCGATCAGCAGGGTGCTGAAACCCAGCTGGCGCAGGCGCGCATTCAACCACAGACCGGCGATGCCGCCGCCCAGAATACAGATATCGGTGTGCAGGGGTGTGCTCATGGGCTCCGCAATATGACCGGATAACAAGGGCCTGTAGTATAGCCGCCGGGGGCTGCGCAGGTCACTTCTGCTACTATGCCGCCGTTCGCCAAGGGAGAACTGCATGGCCCGTTTTTTCTACACTCTGGTATTTCTTCTGTGTCTGCCGCTGATTCTGGCGCGGCTGCTGTACCGTGCCTGGCGCGCCCCGGCCTATGCCCGGCGCTGGCACGAGCGCTTTGCCCTGGGCGGCGATCTGCGTGCCGGTGGTATCTGGGTACATGCGGTCTCGGTGGGTGAGTCGATTGCCGCTGCGCCCATGGTGCGTGAGCTGCTCAAGCGCCATCCTGACCTGCCGATCACCATGACCTGCATGACCCCCACCGGCTCGGAGCAGATCCGCAAACTGTTCGGTGATCAGGTCGGCCATGCCTATCTGCCCTATGATCTGCCCTGGTTGCAGCGCCGCCTGATCCGTCGGCTGCAGCCGAAGATCGCCATCATCATGGAAACCGAGCTATGGCCCAATCTGGTTGCCGAATGCCAGCGGGCCCGGGTGCCGGTGGTGCTGGCCAATGCGCGACTGTCGGAGCGCTCGGCCAGGGGCTATCAGCGGGTCAGCGCGCTGGTACAGCCGATGTTTTCTGCGCTGGATTGGGTGGCGGTGCAGAGCGTTGCCGAGGCCGAGCGCTTCAGTCGGCTGGGCGTGCGCGAGCAGGCGATGACGGTCACCGGCAGCATCAAATTCGATCTCAAACCGAGCGAGGCAGTGTTGCAGGGCGCGGCCCAATGGCGCGGGCAGTGGGGCGAACGGCCGGTATGGATTGCCGCCAGCACCCATGCCGGGGAAGACGAGCTGGTTCTGCAGGCCCATCAGCAGTTGTTACGGCAGCACTCGCAGGCGCTGCTGATTCTGGTGCCCCGGCACCCGGAGCGCTTCGATGCCGTGGCGCGGCTGGTGCAGCAGGCGGACCTGCGGCTGGTGCGGCGCAGTGCTGGTCAGCAGCCGGAACCCGCTGACCAGGTGTTTCTCGGCGACAGCATGGGCGAGCTGATGCAGTTCTATGCCTGCGCCGATGTGGCCTTTGTCGGCGGTTCGCTGATTGCCGGGGGCGGGCACAACTACCTGGAGCCGGCGGCGCTGGGTCTGCCGATATTGTCCGGGCCGCACAGATTCAATTTTGTTGAAATCAGCGAGCTGCTGGAACAGGCCGGGGCGTTGGTGGAGGTAGCCGGTGCTGAGCCGATGGGGGTGCAGGTGGGCGAGTGGCTGAATGGTGAGCAGGCGCGACGTCAGGCCGGGGCAGCGGGGCAGGCGGTGGTGAAGGCCAATCAGGGGGCGCTGGAGAGGTTGTTGCAGGGGGTGTCAGGGTTGTTGTAGACGGGTTGGCGAGCCCCCGCTCGCCGACGCCCCTGCACGGAGTCCCCCGGCCCACACGGCGTAGCGCAGGCGCGCTACACCCCGGGTTGGCGAGCCCCTGCTCGCCGACGCCCCTGCTCGCCGACGCCCCAGCACGGCATTCCCGGCTCACATGGCGTAGCGCAGGCGCGCTACACCCCGGGTTGGTGAGCGCCCCGGGGGAGCTCTCAGAAGGTTGTCCGTACCCCGTCCTGCAGCGGTTGCTCGATTCTTTCCGTACGCTCGATCAGTTCGTTACGCTGCAGTCGCCGGGGTTGGCGCTGGCTCTGACCGTTGCCGATGTTCATCCGGCGCATTTCCTCTTCGGTGAACGGCGGAATGAAGTCCCGGTCCGGGTCGTAGTCCGGCTTCAGCCAGGCCGAGAGGTCTTCCAGATCCTGCGGACTCAGGGTGCCTGCGGCCTGCTTCAGGCTCAGGTTGTCGATGATGTAGTTGTAGCGGGCATCGTTGTAGTCGCGCACTGCGCGGTACAGGTTGCGCTGTGCATCCAGCACGTCGACCACGTTGCGGGTGCCCACTTCGTAACCGGTCTGGGTAGCATCCAGTGCAGCCTTGGAGGAGATGATGGTCTGACGCCGGGCGTCCACTTCCTCGACGCTGGAGGTCACGGTGCGGAACAGATTGCGGGTGCGCTCAACGACCCGGCGCAGCTCGGCCTCGCTGGCCTGTTCAGCCTGACTCAGGCGGAAGGTGGATTCGCGGATTCGCGAGCTGGTACCGCCGCCGGTAAACAGCGGCAGGGTCATTTCCACGCCGATCTGGGTCAGTTCGGTGTCACCGCGGCCTGTGTTACCGGCCATGCGGGCACCACCGTGGTTGTCGCTGTAGCGGACAAAAGCGTCCACCGCCGGGGCGTAGCCGGACTTGCTGCTGCGCAGGGCTTCGGAGGCCGAGTCAATGGCCAGGCGGAAGGCCTGCAGCGACAGGTTCTGCGCGGCGGCGGTATCCACCCACTGCTGCATGTCCACCGGGGTCGGTGCCAGGATCGGCAGCTCGTGACTCATGCCCAGCAGCTCGGGGTGATCCCGGTTGGTCAGTCGGGTCAGCGCCTGGTAGCTCACGTCCAGATTGGTGGCAGCGGTAATGCGGGTAGCCCGGGCGGCATCGAAACCGGCCAGGGCTTCGAGGACGTCGGTGCGTGCGGCCAGACCCACTTCAAAGCGTTCCCGGGCCTGCTCCAGCTGGCGCTCGAAGGCGGCTTCCTCGGCCCGGGCGGTGGCCAGGTTGTCCGAGGCGCGCAGTACGTTGAAGTAGGCCTGGGCAACATCCAGGATCAGCTGCTGCTGGATCGCGGAAAACTCCACCTGGGCCTGTTCCGACTGGGCCTTGGCAGCCTGATAGTTGAACCAGCGGTCGGCGCGGAACAGCGGTTGGGTCAGGCTGGCCTGGTAGTAGTGGGTCGAATAATCATCGGAGCCCGCGCCGTCCACATCGATATACTCCCTGGCCAGACCGGCACCGAGACCAATGTTGGGCAGCAGCAGCGAGCGCGCCTGGGGCAGCACTTCCTGGCGTGCCAGCGCATCCGCTTCGGCAGCAGCCAGGTCGGCACTGTTGAGCAGGGCTTCCTGGTAGATGGTCATCAGATCGGACTGAGCCAGGACCGGGCCGGACAGGCCAGCCAATACAACAGCGAGATAAAGAGGGCGAAACATGCCGGGATCCTTCGCATGGGAGACTGATTCAATCCGCCAAGGCTAAAGAGCCTGCGACCGCCGGTCAAGGACAAACGCAGTGGCAGCGGGCGCTGCAGCTTGCCTGGGCGGGCGCAAGGCTCTAAGCTGTGCGCTCATCTTGACGGGGTGCTGACGCGTAAGTGTTGGCTGAGATTACACCCGTTGAACCTGACCCGGTTAGTACCGGCGTAGGAATCGAGATGCGCACATCCTGTCTGACTGCTGCCCTGTCCCGGGGTGGTGGCCCGTGCCGCTTCGGTTCCCTGTACTTTTTCCATTACAGCGGAGCACAACAATGACCAGCCGTTTACCTGATACTGCCATCGCCCAATCCGGTGCTGATGGTGCTGCCACCCAACCCCTGCCCAATTCGCGCAAGATCTACGTTACCGGCTCGCGCCCGGATATCCGCGTGCCCATGCGTGAGATCAGCCTGGCTGATACCCAGACTGACAAGGGCGTCGAGCACAACCCGCCGGTGCTGGTGTATGACACCTCCGGCCCCTACACCGACCCTGAGGTAAGAATCGATCTGCGCGCCGGGCTGGCGGATGTACGCAGAGGCTGGATCGAGGAGCGTGGCGATACCGAGGTGCTGCCCGGGCTGAGTTCGCAGTTTGGCCAGGCCCGGCTGGCCGATCCGTCGCTGGATCATATGCGCTTTGCCCATGTGCGCACTCCACGCCGCGCCAGAGCAGGGCAGAATGTGACGCAGATGCACTATGCGCGCCGGGGCATCATCACTCCGGAGATGGAGTTCGTCGCCATCCGCGAGAACATGAAGCTGCAGGAAGCTCGGGCCGCTGGTCTGCTGACTGAGCAGCATCCCGGCCACAGCTTCGGTGCCAGTATTCCCAGCGAAATCACGCCGGAATTCGTCCGCGAGGAAATTGCCCGGGGTCGGGCGATTCTGCCAGCCAATATCAACCACCCGGAGCTGGAGCCGATGATCATCGGCCGCAACTTCCTGGTGAAGGTCAACGGTAATATCGGCAACTCGGCGCTGGGCTCCTCGATCGAGGAAGAAGTCGAGAAGATGACCTGGGGTATCCGCTGGGGCTCGGATACCATCATGGACCTGTCCACCGGCAAGAATATCCACGAGACCCGGGAGTGGCTGATTCGCAACTCGCCGGTGCCGATCGGTACGGTACCCATCTATCAGGCGCTGGAAAAGGTTGATGGCATCGCCGAGAACCTGAGCTGGGAAATCTTCCGCGACACTCTGATCGAACAGGCCGAGCAGGGCGTGGATTACTTCACCATCCATGCGGGCGTGCTGCTGCGCTATGTGCCGCTGACCGCCAAGCGGGTCACCGGCATTGTTTCGCGCGGTGGTTCGATCATGGCCAAATGGTGTCTGGCGCATCATCAGGAAAACTTCCTCTATACCCATTTCGAGGATATCTGCCAGATCATGAAGGCCTACGATGTGTCCTTCTCCCTGGGCGACGGCCTGCGTCCGGGCTCGATTGCCGATGCCAACGATGCGGCCCAGTTCGGTGAGCTGGAAACCCTGGGCGAGCTGACCAGGATTGCCTGGAAGCATGACGTGCAGTGCATGATCGAAGGCCCCGGCCATGTGCCCATGCAACTGATCAAGGAAAACATGGACAAGCAGCTGGAGTGCTGCGATGAGGCACCCTTCTATACCCTGGGGCCGCTGACCACCGATATCGCGCCGGGCTATGACCACATCACCAGCGGCATCGGTGCGGCGATGATCGGCTGGTTCGGCTGCGCCATGCTCTGCTATGTCACACCCAAGGAGCATCTGGGCCTGCCCAATCGGGATGATGTGAAGACCGGCATCATTACCTACAAGATCGCTGCCCATGCGGCGGATCTGGCCAAGGGGCACCCGGGGGCGCAGATCCGCGATAATGCGCTGTCCAAGGCGCGTTTTGAATTTCGCTGGGAAGACCAGTTCAACCTCGGGCTGGACCCGGATACCGCCCGCGCCTTCCACGATGAAACGCTGCCCAAGGAGTCGGCCAAGGTGGCGCATTTCTGCTCCATGTGTGGGCCCAAGTTCTGCTCGATGAAGATCACCCAGGAGGTACGCGAGTACGCCGCAGCCCAGCGTATCGAGGCGGTGGATCTGGCGGTGGAGGAGGGCATGCAGGCCAAGTCCGCCGAATTCCGCCAGACTGGGTCGCAGTTGTATCAGAAGGTCTGAGAACGCCGCTGGTCGGCGAGCCGGTGCTCGCCAACCCCAGGGAGGCACGGGGTGTAGCGCGCCTGCGCTACGCCTTTCTGGAACTCTGCATCAACTCGTCGGCGAGCAGGGGCTCGCCAACCCCGGAAGGCGGGATCTTTTTGGTGGGGCTTGCCTTGGCCTGTTGGCCTGTGCGAGGTTAGCCCCATTACCCCCGCTTGGGGGTGTCTTGTTCAGGGGTTGGCTTTTGAGTGATTTCAATCAGCAGGATGTACAGATCCTGGATCGAAAACCCGGCTTTCAGGGGTTCTACCGGCTGGATGTGCTGAGCCTGCGTCATCGGCTGTTTGCCGGTGGCTGGGGCCCGGAGCTGCGCCGGGAGCTGTTCGTGCGGCCGGATGCGGTCTGCGTGCTGCCCTATGATCCCTGGCTGGATACGGTGGTGCTGGTCGAGCAGATGCGTGTCGGGGCGTTGGACAAGCGCAGCAGCCCCTGGATGCTGGAGTTGGTGGCCGGACTGTTTGACGCCGATGAGTCACCGGAGCAGGTGGCCCACCGCGAGGCCGATGAGGAAGCGGGACTGCAATTGCTGGAGCTGACTCCGATCATCCGCTACTTCCCGTCCCCCGGCGGTAGCAATGAACACGTGCATCT
>JAAYHO010000026.1 GCA_012735335.1 Gammaproteobacteria bacterium | reverse complement strand
GACGGCATACGACCCAGCAGCGCGGATACTTCGGTACCGGCCAGGGTGTAACGGTAGATGTTGTCGATGAACAGCAGTACGTCCTTGCCTTCCTCACGGAACTTCTCGGCCATGGTCAGACCGGTCAGGGCTACGCGCAGACGGTTACCCGGCGGCTCGTTCATCTGGCCGTAAACCATCGCAACCTTGTCCAGAACGTTGGAGTCCTTCATCTCGTGATAGAAGTCGTTACCTTCACGAGTACGCTCACCAACACCGGCGAACACGGACAGACCGCTGTGCGCCTTGGCGATGTTGTTGATCAGCTCCATCATGTTCACGGTCTTGCCGACACCGGCACCACCGAACAGACCAACCTTGCCGCCTTTGGCGAAGGGGCAGACCAGGTCGATAACCTTGATACCGGTTTCCAGCAGGTCACTGCCGCCAGCCTGCTCGGCGTAGCTCGGCGCCTGGCGGTGGATGCCCCACTTCTCTTCATGCTCAACCGGGCCGGCTTCGTCAATCGGCTCGCCCAGTACGTTCATGATGCGGCCCAGGGTGCCAGCACCCACAGGTACGGAAATCGCCGCGCCGGTGTTGTTGACGTCCAGGCCACGCTTCAGACCTTCAGTACTACCCATGGCGATGGTACGGACAATGCCGTCACCCAGCTGCTGCTGAACTTCCAGGGTCGTTTCCGCGCCGATGACTTTCAGCGCGTCATATACGTTCGGTACCTGATCGCGCGGAAATTCCACGTCGATGACGGCACCGATGATTTGAACGATACGTCCGCTACTCATTGTAGGTTCCTCTAAGTGGTATGAAACCGTGTCGTCTTGCCGGGCTTAAACCGCGGCGGCGCCGCCGACGATTTCCGAAATTTCCTGGGTGATCGCGGCCTGACGTGCCTTGTTGTAGATCAGCTGCAGGCTATCGATGATATCGCCCGCATTGTCAGTCGCATTCTTCATCGCGATCATCCGTGCAGCCTGTTCGCTGGCACTGTTCTCGACGACAGCCTGGTACACCTGTGACTCGATATAACGGGTCAACAGACCATCCAGCAGACCCTGGGCATCCGGCTCATAGACGTAGTCCCAGCGCTCCTGCAACTCGGCGGTGTCCGAAGGCACCAGAGGAATCAGCTGCTCCACCTTGGGCTTCTGCACCATGGTGTTGACGAACTCGTTGGAGACCAGGTACAGACGGTCGATGCGGCCTTCGTTGTAGCCATCAAGCATTACCTTGACGCTACCGATCAGGTCGTTCAGTGCCGGCTGTTCGCCCAGGTTACTGATTGCCGCGACAACGTTGCCACCGTAGCTGCGGAAAAACGCAGCTCCCTTGCTGCCGATCACGCACAGCTCGGTTTCGACGTTACGGTCACGCCACTCTTTCATGTTTGTTACCAGTGCCTTGAACAGGTTGGTGTTCAAGCCACCGCAAAGACCACGATCCGTGCTGACCACGATATAACCAACCCGTTTGACTTCACGCTCCTGCATGAAGGGGTGGCGATATTCGGGGTTGGCATTGGCCAGATGGCCAATCACCTGACGAATCCGCTCAGCGTAGGGACGGCTGGTCGCCATGCGCGCTTGTGCTCTGCGCATCTTGCTGACCGCCACTTTTTCCATGGCGCTGGTGATCTTCTGAGTACTCTTGATACTCGAAATTTTACCGCGTATTTCTTTTGCGCCTGCCATGTCACACCTTTCAGGTTAGCCCGTGGCCGTATCGCACGATGCGGGACAGGGCAGCGCCCTGTCCCGCGCTCGGCTTACCAGCTTTGGGTCGCCTTGAAGTTCTCGATGCCAGACTTGATACCGGCTTCGATCTCGTCGTTGTAGTCGCCCTTCTCGTTGATCTTGGCGAGCAGGTCGGCTTTCTCACGCTTGAACCAGGCCAGCAGAGCAGTCTCGAAAGGACCGATCTTGGCAATTTCAACATCAGCCAGGAAGCCTTTCTCGGCGGCATACAGACTGATGGCCATTTCCGCGATGGACATCGGCGCATACTGCTTCTGCTTCATCAGCTCGGTCACACGCTGACCGTGCTCCAGCTGCTTGCGGGTCGCTTCGTCCAGGTCGGAAGCAAACTGGGCAAACGCCGCCAGTTCACGGTACTGGGCCAGCGCGGTACGGATACCACCGGACAGCTTCTTGATGATCTTGGTCTGCGCCGAGCCACCAACACGGGATACCGACACACCGGCGTTGACCGCAGGGCGGATACCGGAGTTGAACAGGTCGGATTCCAGGAAGATCTGACCGTCGGTGATGGAGATCACGTTGGTCGGAACGAAGGCGGATACGTCACCAGCCTGGGTTTCGATGATCGGCAGCGCGGTCAGGGAACCGGTCTTGCCTTTCACTTCGCCGTTGGTGAACTGCTCGACGTACTCTTCGGATACGCGGGAAGCGCGCTCCAGCAGACGGCTGTGCAGATAGAAGACGTCACCGGGGTAGGCTTCACGGCCCGGCGGACGACGCAGCAGCAGGGAGATCTGACGGTAGGCAACGGCCTGCTTGGACAGGTCATCGAATACGATCAGCGCATCTTCACCGCGGTCACGGAAGAACTCGCCCATGGTGCAACCGGAGTAGGGTGCCAGGAATTGCAGGGCAGCCGACTCGGAAGCGGAAGCGGCAACGATGATGGTGTTGGACAGAGCGCCATGCTCTTCCAGCTTGCGCACCACGTTGGCGATGGTCGATTGCTTCTGACCCACCGCAACGTAGACACACTTGATGCCACTGTCTTTCTGGTTGATGATCGCGTCGATCGCCATGGCGGTCTTACCGATCTGACGGTCACCGATGATCAGCTCACGCTGGCCACGGCCGATCGGAATCATCGAGTCAACCGACTTGTAACCGGTCTGTACCGGCTGGTCGACCGACTTACGCCAGATCACACCCGGCGCGACTTTCTCGACGGCGTCGGTCAGCTTGGCTTCGACCGGGCCCTTGCCATCGATCGGGTTACCCAGAGCATCGACTACGCGACCCAGCAGTTCCGGACCTACCGGCACTTCCAGGATACGACCGGTGCACTTGGCTTCCATACCTTCAGCCAGAGTCAGGTAGTTACCCAGGATAACGGCACCCACGGAGTCCTGCTCCAGGTTCAGTGCCATACCGTAGACACCACCCGGGAACTCGATCATTTCGCCGTACATTACGTCAGCCAGACCGTGGATGCGCACAATACCGTCAGAAACGCTGACGATGGTGCCGACATTGCGGGCCTGGGTTTGCACATCGAGCTTCTCGATGCGCTGTTTGATTATTTCACTAATCTCGGAAGGATTCAGTTGCTGCATACCATGTCCCTCAAATCAGGATTTCAACGCCTCGGCCAGCTTGGCAAGCTTGCCGCGGACCGAACCGTCGATGACCAGGTCACCCGCACGAATCAACACACCGCCAATAAGGGACGGATTGATGGTCACATGAGGAGTTACTGTGCGTTCCAACCGCTTGGTTAAAGCGGTTGCCAGCGTTTTCTGTTGATCGTCAGACAGTTCGAAGGCGGACTCCACCTCAACTGTGATACTGCGATCGTGTTCCGCCTTGTACTGCTCGAAGAGCTCGGCAATGTCCGGAATCAGGAGCAGACGGTCGTTGTCCGCCAGAGTACGGATATAGTTTCCAAACTCGGGGGTGATCTGACCTTCACACACCATGAGCAGATCATCGGCCTTGCGCTCCCGGGTCAATGCCGGGTCGCCCATCCTCTCGACAAAAACGGGATCGCTCGCTACGGCGGCTGTCAGAGCCAGCATGCCTGACCAGGCATCCAGCGCAGCAGCAGAGGTAGCAAACTCGAAAGCCGCTTTTGCGTAAGGCCGAGCCAGCGTAGTGATAGTAGCCATGCTCGCCTCGCTTAGAGTTGTGAGGCCAGTTTGTTGACCAGCTCACTGTGGGCCGCAGAGTCCACCTCGGACTCCAGAATCTGCTCGGCGCCCTTGATTGCCAGTGTGGCAACCTGAGCACGCAGCTGATCCCTGGCGCGGTTCATTTCCTGTTCGATTTCAGCCTTGGCAGCTGCAATCAGGCGTTCGCCCTCGGAACGTGCCTGCTCTTTGGCTTCCTCGACAATGAGGGTGGCACCCTTGTTGGCCTGCTCGATGATCTGAGCAGCCTGTTCCTTGGTCTCACGCAGGGTCTGGGTGGCTTTTTCCTGGGCCAGCCCCAGGTCACGCTGGGCGCGGCCAGCCGCATCCAGTCCTTCAGCGATTTTTTTCTGGCGCTCCTGCATGGCCCGGGTAACCGGTGGCCATACGAACTTCATGGTGAACCAGATAAAAACAGCGAAGGAAATCGTTTGACCCAACAGCGTCAGATTGATATTCACAGCGATTTACCTCGTGCTATTCGTTGTGTCCTGGGGACAAGATCGACACGGCAGGACATGCGTCCTGCCGTTCATCGCTACTGATCAGGAATTAACCAGCAACGCCAGGGGCTACAACGAAGATCAGGTACATCGCCATACCAACACCAATCATCGGAACGGCGTCAAGCAGACCGGCCATCAGGAAGGTCTTGGTTTGCAGTTGCGGAGCCAGCTCAGGCTGACGGGCAGTGGATTCCAGCAGTTTGCCACCGAGGATGGCAAAACCGATACCGGTACCCAGAGCGCCCAGACCGATCATGATAGAGGCTGCGATGATAACGAGTTCCATAATTACTCCTGAGATCTAAGGTTTGTAGTTCAAGTTTATCGTTGGTTGAACACGGGTCTGGCTGCTTAGGAATGATCCTCGTGGGCAGCACTCAAATACACTACAGTCAGCACCATGAAGATGAAGGCCTGCAGCGGAATTACCAGAATATGGAAGATTGCCCATGGCACGTTAAGTACCCATTGCACGTAGAAGGGCAACAGTGCAATCAGGATGAACACTACCTCACCGGCATACATGTTGCCGAACAGACGCAGTGCCAGACTCAGTGGCTTGGTCAGCAGGCCGAGAACCTCGAGGAACAGGTTGAACGGGATCAGTGACCAGTGATTGAACGGGCTCAGGGTCAGCTCCTTGGTAAAGCCGCCAACACCCTTGATCTTGATGCTGTAGTAGATGATCAGCGCAAACACCGCGATGGACATGCCGAAGGTAGCGTTCGGGTCGGTGGTCGGGACTATCTTGAAGTAATCCAGGCCCAGCGCCATGCCGATACCGGGGATGTAGTCCACCGGAATCCACTTCAGCGAGTTCATCAGGAAGATCCAGACGAAAATGGTCAGCGCCAGCGGGGCAATCAGCGGATTACGCCCGTGGAAGGTATCCTTGACGATGCCCTGAACGAATTCGACAACGATTTCAACGAAGTTCTGCAGCCCGCCGGGGGTATCCACGGTGGCACGCTTGGCGACATAGCGGAACAGGCCGAGGAAGATCAGGCCCATGAAGATCGACCAGCCCAAGGTATCCACGTGAACCGCCATGAAGCCCATATCGGCAGCTTCCTGCGCGGTCTTGGCGAAGGTCCAGGTACTTTCGCTGATGACGCCATCAGCCCGCTCATAACCTGCGGGCAGTTTGCCGTAGGTCAGGTTCTGCAAGTGGTGCTGAATGTATTCAGCCGGTGTGTTTGCCATATTTGCCTCAGAAACTAATGCTTTGGAAAGCCTTTGACGATCAACAGTGCGCTGGCCCCCACTGCCAGCACCGCCAGATAGCCGCCAAATACCGCCGCTACTACCAGGGGTTTCACTGCCAGCCACACTGCGATGAACAGTACGGCGGTCAATATCAGTTTGCCTGCCTCGCCGAAGTACATTTCTCCGACGATGGCACGGGCCGAACGGGCTCCGCTGTAGCGGTACACCCGGAAGGCGAAATAGCTATTGGGGATCAGTGCCACCAGCCCCCCCAACAAACCCGAGTAGCCTGCTGTCAAGCCCTGGAACAGCCACAGGACGAGCGCTACCACGAGCATCACTATCAGTTGCAACAGCAAAACCGGGAATGCAGGAGTTCGGTGAAAAGGGGACTTGTTGGGCGTGCGTGCGTCCATTCCGACCCTCTGTATCCTCACCAGCTCAACCACACTCTCTGTGCAACAGACTGATGCATTTTGCCCAGCCAAAATAGCGCGAGGAGTATAGGTGCATTGCGTAGTCTATTCAACTACAGGCGGCGCTTTACGTGGTGCGCCTCAATGTCGCAGTTGTTACTTAATGTGCATGAGCACGCCATCAAGTTCGTCCAGCGAACTGTAACTGATCACCAGTTTGCCCTTGCCCTTGGCCCCATGCTGGATCTGCACCTGGGCGCCCAGACGCTCCGCCAGATCCTGCTGCAGGCGCTCTATATCCGGGTTGCTGCGGGTGCTTGTGGTCTCCGGGCGCGGGTTCAGCCACTGGCGCACCAGCGCCTCGGTCTGACGCACGGTCAGCCCCTTGGCCACCACCTGACGGGCGGCGTCGGTCTGTTGCTCGGTGGGCAGACCGAGCAGGGCGCGGGCATGGCCCATCTCGATATCGCCGCGCTCGAGCAGCAGCTTCACATCATCGGCCAGCGACATCAGCCGCAGCAGGTTGGTGATGGTCACCCGGGACTTGCCCACCGCATCGGCGACCTGCTGCTGGGTCAGTTCGAATTCCTGTTGCAGTCGTTGCAGGGCGATGGCTTCTTCAATCGGATTGAGATCTTCACGCTGGATGTTCTCGATCAGCGCCATGGCAATCGCCGCTTCATCCGGTACTTCCCGGATCACCGCCGGAATGCTGTCCAGACCGGCCTGCTGGGTTGCCCGCCAGCGGCGCTCACCGGCGATGATCTCATAGCGATCGCCACCGATCGGACGCACCACGATCGGCTGCATCACGCCCTGAACCTTGATCGAGTTGGCCAGTTCTTCCAGCGCCTGGGGGTCCATGTCCCGGCGTGGCTGGTACTTGCCGCGCTGGATCAGATCAACCGGCAGATCACGCAGTTGCTGATCCTGACTGCTGTCGCTGTCATCGGTATTGACGCTGGCTTGCCCCAGCAGTGCATCCAGTCCCCGTCCCAAGCCGCGTTTCTTCACCGCCATGCCTG
This sequence comes from Gammaproteobacteria bacterium, assembly GCA_012735335.1. Lineage (GTDB taxonomy): Bacteria > Pseudomonadota > Gammaproteobacteria > Pseudomonadales > Pseudomonadaceae > Halopseudomonas. The sequence continues at coordinate 2,368 of JAAYHO010000026.1, read as the reverse complement.
TTCTGTCCTTTAGCAAAAAAGTGGATTAACCGGCGGCCTGACTGGCTGCCTTGCGGGTCCGCCTGACCAGTTCTCCGGCCAGCGCCAGATAGGCGACCGCGCCACGTGATTGTTTGTCGTAGGCCAGCGCCGGCAGGCCGTAACTGGGTGCCTCGGCCAGACGCACGTTACGCGGGATAACGGTCTGGTACAGCCGGTCACCGAAGTGTTCCTTCAGCTGCTCGGATACTTCCCGGGTCAGGCTGTTGCGCGGGTCGTACATGGTCCGCAGCAGACCCTCGATCTGCAACGTCGGGTTGAGTACCGAACTGATGCGTTGAATGGTGTTGACCAGCGCCGACAAGCCTTCGAGGGCGTAGTATTCGCACTGCATGGGGATGATCACCCCATCGGCGGCGACCAGCCCGTTGATGGTCAGCATGTTCAGCGACGGCGGGCAGTCGATCAGAATGAAGTCGTAGTGGTTGCGTACCGCCGCCAGCGCATAGCGCAGTCGGCTTTCCTTCATTTTCATTTCCAGCAGCTCGACTTCCGCTGCGGTCAGGTCGGCGTTGGCCGGCAGCAGGTCGTAACCGCCGCCCTCGGATCGCCGGGTCGCCTCGTCCAGGCTGCAACGCCCGGTCAGCACATCGTAGACCGAGTTTTCCAGCTGCGACTTGTCGATACCGCTGCCCATGGTCGCATTACCCTGGGGGTCCAGATCGATCAGCAGCACCTTGCGTTTGGTCGCCGCCAGGGAGGCGGCCAGATTCACCGTGGTAGTCGTCTTGCCGACGCCGCCCTTCTGGTTGGCAATAGCCAATACCTTGCCCACAGGAATCTCCTCTCGGTTTACCTTACGCGGTCCGTTGCAGTATCAGCAGATGACGGCTGGCGTCACTGCCAGGCACCGACAACTCGACACTGCGCTGCACAGTGAAATCCTCGGCCAGTGCCTGAAGTTCGTCTTCCGGATACAGACCCTTCATCGCCAGCCAGCGGGTCTGATCGGTACTCAGATGCCGGGTCAGATTGGTGAAATCGGCCAGCGAGCTGAATGCCCGGGACACTATACCGTCAAATGGCTGATCAGGGGAAAAGGCTTCCACCCGGCTATTGACCACCTGCATGTTATCCAGCCCCAGCTCCAGTTTCACCTGGGTCAGGAAGCGGGTTTTCTTGCCGTTGCTGTCGAGCAGGGTGAACTCATTGTCCGGCAGCATGATCGCCAGAATCACCCCGGGCATACCGCCGCCGCTGCCCACATCCAGCCAGCGGCCGGCCTCGACAAAGGGCAGTACGCTCAGGCTGTCGAGCAGGTGACGGCTGACCATTTCATCCGGGTTGCGCACTGCGGTCAGGTTGTAGGCCTTGTTCCACTTGTTCAGCAGGGCCATGTAATCCAGCAGTTGTGCGGACTGGCTGTCGCTCAGTGCAACACCCATCTGTTCTGCGCCACGGGCCAGTTGCCGCGCGTGATCAACCATGACTTTCAAGCCTCCTGGGACAGTTTGCCATCGCTCAACGCATTGCGTTTTTTCAGATGGATCAGCAGCAGACTGATGGCTGCCGGGGTAACCCCGGGAATACGTGAAGCCTGGCCCAGGGTCTGCGGGCGGATACTGGCCAGCTTCTGGCTGATCTCCTTCGACAGGCCATTGAGCGCGGCATAGTCCAGATCCTCCGGCAGCAGGGTTTCCTCGTGCTGCCGCAATCTGGCAATTTCATCCTGCTGGCGTTCGATATAACCGGCGTACTGGGTCTGGATCTCCACCTGTTCCGCCGCATCGGCCGGGATCTCCACCTTGCCGGTCAATTCGGTCAGTGCCTGGTAATCCACCTCGGGACGGCGCAGCAGATCAAGCAGACTGTATTCCCGGGTCAGCGGGGTATTGAAACGCTCGGCAAAGGCCAGACCGACCTCGCTGCCGGGCTGCACCCAGGTGCTGGCTAGGCGCTGGGTCTCGGCGGCAATGGCTTCGCGCTTGCTGTTGAACACCGCCCAGCGCTGGTCATCCACCAACCCCAGCTCGCGGCCCTGCTCGGTCAGACGCAGATCGGCATTGTCTTCGCGCAGGACCAGCCGGTACTCGGCGCGGGAGGTGAACATGCGATAGGGCTCGCGGGTACCCATGGTGATCAGGTCATCCACCAGTACCCCGATGTAGGCCTCATCCCGGCGTGGGCACCAGCTGTCCAGACCCTGGGCCCGGCGCGCGGCGTTCAATCCGGCCAGCAGTCCCTGGGCACCGGCCTCTTCGTAACCGGTGGTGCCGTTGATCTGACCGGCAAAGAACAGGCCGCCGATCACCTTGGTTTCCAGCGAGTACTTCAGATCCTGCGGGTTGAAGTAGTCGTATTCGATGGCATAGCCCGGGCGCAGGATATG